>DASVTZ010000151.1 GCA_036387335.1 Longimicrobium sp. | reverse complement strand
GAAGAGAGAGCATCATGGGCCGGACGCGGATGTTTACAGCAAAGCCTCACACAGAGAACACGGAGAGAACTACAAGCCACAGAGGAAGCCTTGATCTGTTCTCTCTGCGCCTCCGCGCCTCCGCGTGAGACTTTTTCAGCCCGCGCGCTGCACGGCGCGCGCGGCGGCGCGGGCCGCGGCGGCGCCCACCGGGTACAGCGCCCACTCCGGGCCCATTCGGATGGCGAGGCGCGCGAGCCGCTCGGCCCGGGGCACGCGGCGCCGCATCCAGGCGAGGAGGGGATAGCCGGAGGGGAGGTCCAGCGTGGCGCTTCCCTGGTCGCAGGGAAAGCCGCCGCGGCGCGCGACCCCCGCGATGATGGAGCGCGACAGCACGATGCGCAGCGTCTCGTGCGCCGGCGTGCGCGCCATCCATCCCACGGCCACGTATCTGCCCGCGGCGTCCAGGCGGAACGGGTCCGCGGGGGCGCCCTCGCGGCGGCGGAGCCCGTCGGCCATCCGCAGCACCCGGCGGAAGAGCTCGGGACGCCAGTGCTCGGCCGTCCAGCGGTCTACCTCGCGGCGGTCGTCGGGCGTGCAGGCGTCCATGGCGTCCGCGAGGACCAGGAGGTCGCGGAGGGCGCCGCGCCGCTCCGCGTGCTGCTCGGTGGCGTGGTGGAGAACGTACCAGAGGTGGTCAGCCGGGTGGAGGACGTACAGCCCGGGCAGCGAGGGAGCCGGCACCAGGCGCCGCTCCGGGGCTCCGTGCGTCCCCGGAATGGAGGTGTGGACCTCGACCGGGAGCGAGTCGTCCGTCGCGCGCAGCCGCAGGGCGTGGGCACCCGGCGCGCCCACCGCGCGGTAGCCCAGGCCGTCGATCTCCTCCGCCAGCACCGCGGCCTCGGCGGCGCTCGCGTAGACGTCCACGTCCGACAGGTCGGGGGCGCCGCGCCGCAGCACGGCCACCGCGCCCTTCATCACCGCCACCGTGAGCCCCCGCCGCCGCGCGATGGACCGGATCTGCTGCAGCGCCGCCCGTGCAGAGAGCACGCGCTGGAGCTCGGTCATGCGCGCGCGGCGCAGCACCGCCGCGTGCTCTTCGCCGGGGGACTGCGCATCCAGCGCGTCCGCCAGCGGGATCGCCATCCGCTCCACGCGCAGGAAGAGCTCCCACGCGGCCGGTGAGGCCGGCGGGAGCGGCGGAGGGGCGCCGGGGGACGCGAGCACGTGCAGGGCCCAGCCGCGGAGCCGCAGGGCCCCGTCGATGGCGGACTCGGCGGGTTGTGTCATCGAGGAGCCGGGCAGCGTCCCGGCGGCGCGCTCAGCCCCGGCCGTAGCGGTCTTCCAGGCGGATGACGTCGTCCAGCTCGGGGGTGCTGACCTCGAGGATGACGGCATCCTCCAGCGCCTCGATGCGGTGCACGTCGCCGGGGCGCACCGTGATGCACTGGCCCGGCTCCATCTCGAAGTCGACGCCGTTGAAGTGGTACAGCAGGCGCCCGGACTGCAGGTACATCGTCTCCTGCTTGCGCTCGTGCTTCTGCAGCGAGAGCGCGTGGCCGCGGGTGACCTCCAGGATCTTGCCGGCGTAGCGTTCTTCGTGCGCGTACCACACTTCGCGCCCCCAGGGCTTGTCGACGATCTTGGGCTGCGTGAGGGGAGCTGCGTTGGTGTGCACGTTTGCCTCGGTCATGGAAGTTTCGATCTTGAAATCAGTTGCTTTCGCGCCGGTCAGCTCCCGGCGGCCTGCCCGCTCCGGAACCACTCCACGAAGCGGGGGATCCCCTCCTCGATGGGAACGCGCGGAGTATAACCCAGCAGGGCACGCGCGCGCGAGATGTCCGCGTAGGTCCGCTCCACGTCGCCGGGCTGGGCGGGGAGGCGCTGCAGGGTGGGGCTCACCCCCATGGCGGCGCCCAGCAGCTCCACCAGGCGCGCCAGCGGCACCGTGTCGCTCTCGCCCAGGTTGAAGACCTCGAACGAGGCATCGCGCGCCGCGGCGTAGGCGATGGCGCCCTCGATGCCCTGCACGATGTCGTCTACGTAGGTGTAGTCGCGCCGCGTGGAGCCGTCGCCGAAGAAGGGGATCGGCTCCCCCGCCGCCATCAGCCGCGCGAACTTGTGGATCGCCAGGTCCGGGCGCTGCCGAGGGCCGTACACGGTAAAGAAGCGCAGGCACACCACCGCCAGCCCGTGCAGGTGCGCGTAGGCGTGGCAGAGCAGCTCGCCCGCGCGCTTGCTGGCCGCGTAGGGCGAGATCGGGGTGGCAGCGGGCTCGTCCTCGCGAAAGGGCACGGCCGACGTGTCGCCGTACACGCTGGACGATGAGCCGAAGACGAACGGCTTCACCCCCAGCCGCCGCGCCAGCTCCAGCATGGCGACGGTGCCCTCCACGTTGACCTGCGTGTAGAGGACGGGGTCTTCGATGGAGGGCCGCACCCCCGCGCGCGCGGCCAGGTGCACGATCGCGCCGACGCCTTCGCCCGCGAGCTCGCGCTCCAGCCCGGCGAGGTCGCGGATGTCGCCCTCCACCAGCCGGAAGCGCGGCGACCGGGCCAGCGCGGCCGCGGTCCCGCGCTTGATCGCCGGGTCGTAGAAGCTGTCGAAGCTGTCGACGCACACCACTTCGTCGCCGCGGTCCAGCAGGCGCTGGCAGAGGTGGCCGCCGATGAACCCGGCGCCACCGGTCACGAGCACCTTCACGCGCCCTACAGCGTGCGGGCCGCCATCGCTCCCGCTTCCACCACGCCGCGGAAGTAGGGGATGGTGCGGCGGAGCCCTTCTTCCAGGTCCACCGTGGGCTCCCACCCCAGCACCGCGCGCGCCACCGTGATGTCGGGCTTGCGCACCTTGGGGTCATCCTGCGGCAGCGGGTGCCAGGCGATGGCGGACTCGCTCTCCGTGAGCGCCAGCACCCGATCCGCCAGCTCGCGCACGGTGAACTCGCCGGGGTTGCCGATGTTGGTGGGCTCCGCGCGGTCGCTGTGGAAGAGGCGGTAGATCCCCTCCACCAGGTCGTCCACGTAGGTGAAGGAGCGCGTCTGGTTGCCGTCGCCGTACACGGAGAGCGAGTCGCCGCGCAGCGCCTGCACGATGAAGTTGGAGACGACGCGCCCGTCCTCCGGCCGCATGCGCGGGCCGTAGGTGTTGAAGATGCGCACGATGCGCGTCTCCACCCCGTGGAAGCGGTGGTACGCCATCGTCATCGCCTCGGCGAACCGCTTGGCCTCGTCGTACACGCCGCGCGGCCCCACGGGGTTCACGTTCCCCCAGTACGTCTCCGGCTGCGGGTGCTCCAGCGGGTCGCCGTACACCTCGCTGGTGGATGCAAGGAGGAAGCGCGCCCCCTTGGCCTTGGCCAGCCCCAGCGCCTTGTGCGTCCCCAGCGACCCCACCTTGAGCGTCTGGATCGGCATCTCCAGGTAGTCCACCGGCGACGCGGGCGAGGCGAAGTGCAGCACCCCGTCCAGCGGCCCCTCCACCTCCATGTGCTCGGTGACGTCCTGCCTGATGAAGGAGAAGTCGCCGTTCCCGTCCAGGTGCGCCAGGTTCTCGGGACGCCCGGTGAGGTAGTTGTCCACCCCCACCACCTGGTGTCCCTCGGCCAGGAAGCGGTCGCACAGGTGCGAGCCCAGGAAGCCCGCCGCGCCGGTGATCAGGATGCGCATCGCCGGCTCCTCAGGCGGTGGCGGCGGCCGGCGCCGCCGCGGGGGTGGGCGCCGGGCGGCCGATCGACTGGTAGCGGAAGCCCATGGCGGCCATGCGCGCCGGGTCCCACAGGTTGCGCCCGTCGAAGACCACCGGCTCGCCCAGGGTGGAGCGGATGCGGTCGAAGTCCGGCGTGCGGTACGGGCCCCACTCGGTGAGCACCAGCAGCGCGTCGGCCCCGTTGAGGCAGTCGTAGTTGTGCTCGCACAGGGAGAGCGCGCCGGTCGCGATCAGGTCCGCGAAGTAGCGCCCCGCTTCGTGCCGCGCCTCGGGGTCGTGCGCGCTCACCGTGGCGCCGCGCTCGCACAGCCCGCGAACCACCGTAAGGCTGGGCGCCTCGCGCATGTCGTCCGTCTCGGGCTTGAAGGAGAGCCCCCACACGGCGAAGCGGCGGCCGGTGAGGTCGTCGCCGTACTGGGCCACCACGCGCTCCAGCAGCACCCGCTTCTGCGCCGCGTTCACCTGCTCCACGCCTTCCAGGATCGCGGCGTCCACCCCGGTCTCGCGCAGGGTGTGCACCAGCGCCTTCACGTCCTTGGGAAAGCAGGAGCCGCCGTAGCCGATCCCCGCGAAGAGGAACCCCGGCCCGATGCGCTCGTCCGTGCCGATCCCCTTGCGCACGTGGCTCACGTCCGCGCCCACCGCCTCGCACAGCCCGGCGATGGTGTTCATGAAGGAGATGCGGGTGGCCAGCATGGCGTTGGCCGCGTACTTGGTGATCTCGGCCGACGCGATGTCCATGAAGAGCACCGGGTTGCCCGAGCGCACGTACGGCGCGTACAGTTCCGCCAGGCGGGCGCGCGCGTGCTCCGAGTCCACGCCGACGACCACGCGGTCCGGGCGCATGAAGTCCTGCACCGCGGCGCCTTCCTTGAGGAACTCCGGGTTGGAGCAGACGTGGAAGGGGCGCGCGGTGTGGCGGGCGATCGCCTCCCTCACCTTGTTGGCCGTCCCCACGGGCACGGTGCTCTTGGTGATGACGATCTTCTCCGGCCCGTCGGCCGGCATGTTGCGGCCGATGGTCTCGGCCACGGCCAGCACGTGCTGCAGGTCCGCCGAGCCGTCCTCGCCCGGGGGGGTGCCCACGGCGATGAAGATGACCTCGGCCTCCGCCGCGGCACCCGCCACGTCGGTGGTGAAGGTGAGGCGGCCTTCCTTGAGGTTCCGCTCCACCAGCGGCTCCAGGCCCGGCTCGTAGATGGGGATCTCGCCGTTGTTCAGCCGGTCGATCTTCCCCGCGTCGATGTCGCAGCAGACCACGTCGTTGCCCGTCTCGGCGAGGCACGCGCCGGCCACCAGGCCCACATAACCCGTTCCAACGACTGCGATATGCATGAAGTCCCGAGGTCTTGAGAATTCACCTGTCCGCGGCGCGGCGCTTCGCCTTCGCCGGGGGGAACAGGCCAACTGAACGGATCCGCTCTAGCGGCTCCGCCGCGCGCGCGGATAAGCCGTTAACTCTAGCCATACCCGCGCCCCCTGGCAACTTCGGGGCCGGGTGCCGGGGGTGCCATTCGGCCCGCCGGTGTATTGAATTGCCAGCCAACAGACGGCCGTGGGGCGGCCACTAAGACCGCCCCACTTCAATGGGATCGTTCCTTGATCTCACATCTTAGTCGATCAGGCGCAGGCGGGTCGGGCTTTCCGTGCGCCCCGCCGAAGTAGCGACTCCAACGCTACGAGTATCCTTCACGCTGAGCAAGACGGTCCGCGAACGCCTCCGCATCGCGCACGGTGTTAAAAGGCCCGTGCTCGGGCACGTTCACGATCGTCAGGTAGTCCGGCAAGCTTGGCCGCGCTCTCCGGCCCCGCTTTCGTTTCAATTTGAAATCAGGGTGATCTTGACTCAAGGCTTCTTGTTGGTCCTGGTCTTACCAACGACGAACACTCCCATAAGGGCAGCGAGCGATGCCAGAGCGGTGCTCACGCCCGCCCAATCCGTGATATACCCCTGCGCCGCCGCATAGAGGCCGCCCACAACCCCGCAGATCCCGATCGTGCCCGCGAACATTACGCCCAGCGTCGAATTGAGTCCGCTGAACCAGAGGTGGCGCGACTGGAGATCGAGCGTTCGGTCCATCCTGCCACGTCTAGAATGCGCCTCCTCGGCGGCGAGCTGCTTGAACCAGTCGATCGTGCCCGGACTCAACGCCTCTAGCCGCTCCAGCTCCTCTGCGGGAGGGAGGACACTATCGTACGTGACCTGCTGAGACTCGAATCGGGCGACAAAGCCGCCCGATTGGGTCTGTGAATTCTGGTTCGGGGATGATCCAGCGGCGTTCGTACGCGTGACCTGGTTATGGCGTCTGCCCATCGACGGTTTCGAGCACGCTAGAGTAGGCGTTGAAGCAGTCCTCGCGAAGCGCTTCGCGGTCAGACGCCAACATCTCGGCGTCCGTCGGAAGGCGCACGAAGTCCTCAGCGGAGAGGTCGTACTCGTCGAGCGTGTTACCCAGATCCAGGGCGCGTGCCATTCCCGTAAGGAACGACAGCGGCGTCTGCGTCAGTTGCTTCAACGTGTGCATTCTGTACCGTCCAGGTGTCTGAGGCGTACAATCTACACGGTAACCCGCGTCACGTTCCGACGCCAGACATTCCCGTCTAGGGCCTCGTCCGCCGCAAACTCAGGGCCATGCGCTGGTATTGCGAAACGAACCGCCAGATAAGTAGATGATCTCGCAGTGAGCGATCCAGGCTGCTCGCCTGTGGCGGTAGCGCACCTGAAGACTGCCGAGCACGCCTAGATGGACGGGGTTAACGCGCTGCTGCGTGGGTGCGGCGTAGAGCACCATTCGGCAGGCGAGGTTTTCGACACGGTTTTAGCGCGCCATCCGGCGCACCACGTCGCACACCCGTTCCAGGTCGCTCGTCTCCAGGTTGGAGCCGGAGGGGAGGCAGAGCCCGCGCTCGAAGAGGTCCGCGGCCACTTCGCCGCCCACGCTGTCGTGCGAGGCGAAGATGGGCTGCAGGTGCATGGGCTTCCACACGGGGCGCGCCTCGATGTTCTCGTTCTCGAAGGCGAGCCGCAGCGCCTCGCGGTCCGCGCCGAAGGCCGCGGGGTCGATTGTGAGGCAGGTGAGCCAGCGGCTGTGCGTGCCCCACGGCGCCTCGGGCATGAGCTCCACGCCGGGAAGGCCGCCCAGCTCTCGCGCGTAGAAGTCGAAGTTGCGGCGCCGCGCGGCCACGCGGTCGGCCAGCACGCGTAGCTGCCCGCGCCCGATAGCCGCGAGCACGTTGCTGAGCCGGTAGTTGTAGCCGATCTCGGAGTGCTCGTAGTGCGGAGCCGGGTCGCGCGCCTGCGTGGCGAGCTTGCGCGCCTTGGCGATCAGCGCCGCGTCGTCCGACACCAGCATCCCGCCGCCGGAGGTGGTGATGACCTTGTTCCCGTTGAAGGAAAAGATCCCCGTCTGCCCCAGCGTGCCCGGGCTGCGCCCCCTGTAGCTGGCGCCGAGCGCCTCCGCCGCGTCCTCGATCAGCGTGACGCCGTGCTCGCGGCACGTCTCCACGATGGGGTCCAGGTCCGCGCTCTGCCCGTACAGGTGCACCACGACCACCGCCCTGGGCAGCCGCCCGGCGCGTGCCCGGTCGCGCAGCGCCTGCGCCAGGAGCGCGGGGTCCATGTTCCACGAGGCGCGATCGCAATCGATGAAGACCGGCGTGGCGCCCACGTACAGGATGGGGTTCACGCTCGCGGAGAAGGTGAGCGACGACACAACCACTTCGTCGCCCCTGCCCACCCCCGCCAGGATCAGCGCCAAGTGGATGGCCGCGGTGCCGGAGCTCAGCGCGGCGGCGTGGGGGCTCCCCACGATGTCGGCGAACTCGCGCTCGAATGCGTCCACGTGCGGGCCGAGCGGCGCGATCCAGTTGGTCGCGAACGCGTCCGCGACCAGCTCCTGCTCCGCGCCTCCCATGTGGGGGCTCGACAGATAGATACGCTCTCGCGGTTCGTTCATTCGGTCATGACCTGTAAGAGCCGCCTGGGCGGAAAACGCTAGGCCCGGTACGCGGGAAAGTAGCCGCCGGCGGACGCTTCGGGCACCGGCTCGCCCGGCCGGTTGCGCGACAGGGCGGCGTACAGCTCCGGGTCCAGCACGCGGTATCCCACGTGGTACGGCGTGGCCCCGCCGGGCGCGAACGCCAGCTTGTACCGGTAGATGCCATCATCCTTTTGATAGCCGCCCCCCAGCACGAAGCGCCGCTTTCCCTCGCCCGCCGCCCAGCGGATGATCTCGTGCTTGAGCAGGTCGTTGGGGCGCGTGGCGAACGCCTCCGGATCGGTGCCGCCCAGAAAGGAGTACACGTTCTCCGCGGACACGAGCACCAGCTCGGTGGAGACCACCTCGCCGCCCAGCAGCGCGTGGAAGTACATGTACTGCCCCGCCAGGCCGCGCTGGAGCCGCTCAAAGTAGCTCCGCGGGAAGTAGTAGCGCGAATCGGCCTCCCGCCGGTCCATCGTCGACTGGTAGATGCGGAGGAAGTCGCCGAGCCGCGCGCCGTCCGGGTCCAGCTCCACGGTTACGCCGCTGCGCTGCGCCCGCTTGACGTTCTTGCGAACCTTGTGCTCGAAGTCCATCCACATCCGCTCCTCGTCCAGATCCAGCGAGCGGACGACGTTGTCCTGCCGCTCCTCGCGGGTGCCGGGATAGTCGAGCAGGATCTCCCGGAAGAGCGAGAAGCGGACGAACTCGGACACCACCTTTTCCCCGCGTGCCCATTCGTCGAAGCGCACCCAGAAGTTGGCCGCGAGGTCCGCGGGCGCGTCGCCCCACGCGTAGGCGCCGCCGTAGCCGTAGGGGCTGATCAGGTCGCTCGCGGGCCCCACGGACGGATCCCAGAACTTCTCGCCGCGCAGGTCGCGCTGGACGAACGGGTAGAGCACGGACGCGCCGCCGGAGCGCAGGACGGCGCAGCGCGCGCGCCCGGTGCCCTCTTCCGCGTAGAGCGCCACGTAGTCCGGATGCGCGAACACCTCGCGCAGCGGCCACGCCTCCCACATCCCGAGCCACTCCCGCCGTTCTTCCTCGACCGCCGCGTCCAGAACCGTGAAACCGCTGTCGCTCATCCGATCCCCGCGAAAGATTGCTCTGGCAGCAGAGTAGCGGCGGAAGATAGCGCGGCGCCGCACCTCACACCACCTGCCAGAAAGGTCTCACGCGGAGGCGCGGCGACCCGCGGAGAACGGCAACAGCATGGCTCACACAGAGACACAGAGACACAGAGGAAAATCGATTGAAGTTCTCTCTCTGTGTCTCTGTGTCTCTGTGTGAGACCATTCAGTCCGTCTGGGGGAGCGCCCTCACCTGGCGGCCCAGCTCCTCCATCATCGCCCGGATCTGGTGCGGCTCGGCATCCTGGTGCACGGGAAGGTTCATGATCCGCCGCGCGAGCTGGTGCGATGCGGGAAAGTCGTCCACCGACAGCTCCTTCACCAGCGTGTGGTACAGGCTCACGACGCCGAAGCCCGCCTCGTTCATGCGGAAGTAGAGGTCGTTCCGCGACGCGCGCCGGATCACCACGGGGTAGGTCTGCGGCACCACACCGTCGGGGAGCCCCGGCCAGAGCGGGACCACCTCGTCCGCAAGCTCCGGGAGCAGCTCCTCGACCAATGCCGCGTTGCGCACCCGCCGCCGCGCGATGCCGGCAAAGTCGAAATCGAGGGCACCGGGCGCGGCGGGCGCTCCGATGCGGCCCAGCATCTCGTGCCGTGGTGAGTTGAAGACGAGCGCGCCGCCCGTGGCCACGGGAAACAGCTTGTGGAGCGACACGATGCACGCGTCGCCCTCGCGCCCACAGATGGCGCCCACCCAGTCGCTGAGCATGGCGTGCGCCTCGTCTTCCAGCACCAGCCGAGCGCCGTGCTCGCGCGCCAGCTCAACCAGCACGGGGTAGGCGGGATCGACGTAGCCGAAGTAGTGCACCAGGATCACGACGCCGACTCGCTCCCTGCGCAGCAGCTCCGCGAAGGCATCGACGTCCACGCGCAGGTCGGCCGTGACCGGGTAGAAGCGGTACGCCAGCCCCAGGTTCTGGATGGGATCGAACAGCCCGGACCCCTCGCGCGCCGACCAGCCGATGAACGCCGGAAGGAGGACCACCTCGTCCTCGGCCAGCCGCGCCGCTTCCAGGAACACCTGCTGCGCCTCGCGCGCCGTTCCGTAGGGGAGCACGGGGCGCAGGAACCGCTGCTCACGCGCGAGCTTTTCGATCACCGGGATCACGGGTACGGGGAATCAGCGGGCCTGCCGCAGCCGGCCGAGGAGCTCGGGGATGGCGATGGACATCCGCACGCTCTCCGTCAGCCGGACGGCGCCGGGGGCGGCCTCGGCGGGGAGCTGCCCTTCGGGAAGGATCAGGAGCAGCCCGCGCGCGGGGTCCAGCAGCCGAAGCGTGGCGAGCAGTGCGGGGTCGCGCAGGGCGGCCGCCTGCGACAGGCGGAACCACTTCGCTCCCATGCGGCCCACGGCGTAGCTGCCGTCCGGCGTGGCGACGTCGAGCTGCGAGAAGCCGAAGCGGAGCTGCGACGCCTGCGCCTGTGGGAAGCCGTTCACGACGGCGTGCGGCGCACCGGGGGCGGCGTCCGGCATCGGCACGCTCCACCACGCCGCGCGGTCGGACCCGGCGAGGCCCAGCCGCTGGTACCAGCCCCGCGCCACGTCGTTGTCGGTGAAGACGTCCAGCGCCAGGGTGCCGTAGCGCTCGCCGCCCGCCTGCACGATGGCCTCCAGCAGGAGCCGTCGCGCGACGCCCGACGAGCGCAGCTCCGCGGCCACCGCGATGTAGTTGAGGATGAGCGTGCCCGGCAGGCGGCGCAGCTCCACGCACCCCAGCACGCGCCCGTCCCGCTCCGCCACGGTGTACGTGCGGTCGCAGAGGTCAGCGGGAAGCTCCAGCTCGTCGCGGATGAAGCGGTCCATCCCCGCGCACCCGTAGATCATGGCGTCGAGCAGCTCGGGCGCGAAGCCCTCGCGGATCACCGCCACCATCGCCCCGGCGTCGTCCGCCGTGGCGGGGCGCACCCGCACGCTCACCGCACCCCGCGCAGGCGCGCCGCGGCGTACCCCCAGAGCGTGGGGTGCGTGCGCAGGCGGGAGGCCAGCCCCTCCGGAATGGGGTCGCGCTGGAGGTTGCCGTCCAGAATGCCGCGGACGGTGCGCACCAGGAGCGGGACACCCGCGGCCAGGTGCAGGTAGGGGTACGTGGCGAAGGAGTCCTCCGGCGTCACGCTGAAGCGGCCCTGCGCGATGATGCCGCCGGTGTCGATCCCCTCGTCCACGAAGTGGATCGTTGTGCCCGCCAGCTCGGGGCGCCCCTCCGCCAGCGCCCAGTAGCCGCCGTGCACGCCGCGGTAGGCGGGGGTGATGCCGGCGTGCATGTTCACGAACGGCGCCGCCACGCAGTCCAGCGTCTTGCGGGCGATGATGCGCGTGCCGTTGACCACTACCACCGCCGGGTCCAGCCGCCGCAGCACCTCGCGCGCCTCGTCCGTGTTGACGGAGGGGACGTGGGTGATGGGGCCCTGGATGGGGGAGTCGTCCAGCCCGTGCTCGCGCTTGATCGCCTCGATGCGCCCGGCGCTGGCGCGGCGCAGGAGGGGAACCACCGCCGCCTGGAAGGGGAGCTGCCCCGCCACCGTGGCGAGCCCCAGCTTCTTGACGCGGCGCCGCAGCAGGAACCAGCGCGTGGGCACCGTTTCCATGACGGTGTCGATGGGGCCCAGCTCGCGCGTGAGCGCGTGGTGCACGATGTGGGTGGAGGGGCCGGGGCCGCACAGCAGCACCACCCTGCGCGACGCGGTCACGCGGGGGCTCCGCACGCCAGCGCCTGCTCCGCCACCTCTTCCATGGTGAGCGAGCGCATTCCGTGCGAGTCGCTGCACCGCCGGTAGCACTCCAGGATCCGGCGCAGGATGGCCATGTTCTCTTCCAGGTACGTGCCGAAGTTGTGCGGGTGCCACCAGAGGTGGAAGATCTCCCCTTCGCGGGCGGCGTGCAGCAGCGCGCCCTCGATGCGCCGCAGCCGAAGCGGCTCCAGGGCGCGGCGGCGCGGATTGTAGGGGCGCAGGAAGCGGCTCGCGGGCACGTTGCAGAGCCCGTCCGGCTCCACCACCTCGTCCCACCGCGCCGTGGCGGTGCCCGCCAGGTTCAGGTACGAGTCGGCCAGCCCCGCCATGCGCGCTATGGGGTGCAGCCCGGCGGAGTGGGTGGCCCGGTACATCCGCGCGGGCGGGTTGCCGCGGTAGCAGGTGATCCCGGCGTCGCGCAGCACCCCGGAGTAGGCAGGGTTGTGCTGGTTGCGCGGAAAGATGATGGAGCGCATGCGCACCCCCTGGTGCGCCGCGATCTCCACGGCGCTCCGCATGTCGGCCGCGAACTGCTCGCGCGTCTGCCCCGGCTCCAGGCAGTAGTAGTGCGAAAAGGTGTGGCTGGCCAGCTCCTGCCGGTCCGCACGGCGGATGGCGTCCACCAGGCTGGGCGCATAGTGCAGCGGGTCGTCCGCCTCGCCCTGGCCCAGCGGCTCGCCGTAGGGATCGAGCGCGGCGTCGCGGTAGCCGGGGCGCAGGGCAGGCGAGAAGCGCTCCAGCTCGTCGCGGCTGCGCGCGAAGAGGAAGCCCACGGTGGCCCAGGTGGCCGCCACCCCGAGCTCGCCGAACAGCTCCAGCATGCGGAGCACCGCCTCGCGCGCGCCCAGCAGGTTCGCGCGGTACGGTCCGTCCGCCGTCTTGTGGTCGCGTACACCCCAGTGCAGCTCGAAGTCGAGCGAGATCACCAGAGCCCCGAAGCCGGGGGTGCGCAGAGTGGTCAATCGGCTCCAGAAGCCAGGTTCGGGCGAGCGCCCCCGGAGGGGCCCTTCGCCGCGTATTCATGGGCGCACTTCACCGCGGCTCGCCGCCGGGCCAGCGCTCCTCGTCCAGGTTGAGCATGGCGCTGCGGGGGTCCACCACCACGCCCTTCTGCCCCAGCAGCGAGGCGGCCGTGCGCGCGAGCACCTTGAGGTCGAGCCAGAGGCTCTGGTGCTCCACGTACCACACGTCCATCTCCAGCCGCTCGGCCCAGCGGGCGGTGTTGCGGCCGTTCACCTGCGCCCAGCCGGTGATCCCCGGCCGTACGTCGTGCCGGCGCTGCTCCCGCGGCGTGTAGTACGGCAGGTAGCGCATCAGCAGAGGGCGCGGCCCCACCAGGCTCATGTCGCCGCGGAGCACGTTGATGAGCTCCGGCAGCTCGTCGAGGCTGGTCTTGCGCAGGAAGCGCCCCACCGCCGTCAGCCGCTCGCCGTCGGGCAGCGGGTTCCCGTTCTCGTCGTGCGCGTCGCGCATCGTGCGGAACTTGTACATCGCGAACGGCACCGCGTGCCGCCCGGGGCGCACCTGCCGGAAGAGGACCGGCGAGCCCATCGACCAGCGAACCGCCACCGCCACGGCCAGGAGCACGGGCGAGAGCACCAGCAGCCCCCCCGCCGACGCCAGCACGTCCACCAGGCGCTTGACGGCCGCGCTCACGCCGGCTCCGGGCCCGCCAGACCCATCGTCTCCAGGATGACGCGGTTTACCTTGTGGACGTCGTACTTCTCTTCGGCGATGCGGCGGGACTCGCGCCCCATCCGCTCCACCAGCGCGCGGTCCACCACCAGCGCCTCCATGGCCCGGGCCAGCGCGGCGGCGTCGCGTACGGGCACCAGGAAGCCGTTGACGCCGTCCCGCACCGTCTCGCGGCAGCCGGGTGCGTCGGTGGTCACGATGGGGCGCCCCATCGCCATCGCCTCCAGCACCGAGCGCGGCGTCCCCTCGCCGTAGGAGGGGAGGACGTACACGGTGGTCCCGGCGATGGTGGGACGCACGTCCGGCAGCCAGCCCAGGAACTCGACGATCCCCTCGCGCCCCCACGCGTCCAGCTCCTCCTGCGAGATGCTGGTGGGGTTGTCGTCGTCGCGGAACCCCGCCATGCGGAAGACCGCCTCCGGGTGCCGCGCGCGGACCATGCGCGCGGCCTCCACGAACTCGCGGATCCCCTTGTCCGCCAGGAAGCGCGCCATCAGCAGGAACGAGGCGGGCCCTTCTGGCAGCGGCACCGGCGTGTAGTGGTCGGTCTCCACGCCGCTGCCGTTGACGATCACTCCCTGCCCGGGGTCGCGCACGAGGCGCAGCCGCTCGAATGTGGCGCGGTCGTCCGGGTTCTGGAAGAAGACGCGGTCCGCGCCGCGCAGGCTGAGCCGGTAGAGCCGCCGGGCCAGGGCCCGCACCACCCTTCCCTCGCGCCCCTCGCTCATGAAGGCGTAGCCGAGCCCCGTGATCATGGCGAAGCGCCGCGGCACCCGCGCGATCCGTGCCGCCAGCAGCCCCCAGATCACCGGCTTGATGGTGTAGCCCAGGATCACGTCCGGCCGCACCTCGCGAAAGAGCGCCACCAGCGCGGCCAGGGTGCGCAGGTCCTCGTCCGGCCGCAGCCCGGTGCGGTTGAAGGGGACGTCGCGGTACGTGACCCCCATGCCCGCCAGCGCCTCCACGATCTCCGGCGAGGCCGCGGGGGCGCAGGCGACCACGCGATGCCCCCGCTCGACCATGGCGCGCAGCAGCGACCCGCGAAAGGTGACCAGCGACTGGGCGTATCCACCGAGCACCAGCACCGTGGTGGGTGCGGAGCTCAGGGCGCCCACCGCTCGCGCCACGCCTGGAACATCAGGACGTTCCACAGGTCGTACGCCCAGTTGCGGCGCCCGGCCAGGTGCTCGCTCCACTTGCGGCGGATGGGCTCGGCCGCGAAGAAGCCCTCGTCGCGCAGGCGGTCCTCGGCCAGGAGCGCCTCGGCCCACGGGCGCAGCGGCCCGCGCAGCCACGGGCCGATCGGCACGCCGAAGCCCTGCTTGGGGCGTTCGAACAGCTCGCGCGGCACGTGGCGGGCCAGGAGCTGCCGCAGGATCCACTTTCCCTGCGTCCCCCTGATCTTCATCCCCAGCGGGAGCTTCCAGGCGAACTCCACCACGCGGTGGTCCAGGAGCGGCGCGCGGGCCTCCAGGCTCACCGCCATGCTGGCGCGGTCCACCTTGGTGAGGATGTCGTCCGGCAGGTAGCTGACCGTGTCCAGCACCATCATCACGTGGGCGAAGCTGCGCAGGTCCGGCCGGCGCGCGCGGTCGGTGAGCACGGTGACCGGCTCGCGCCCGCCGCCGCGCACCACGGAGAGCGGTTCCTGCCAGTGCGAGGTCAGGGTGCGGTACGCCGCCTCCATCCCCCGCGCCGGCAGCACCCCGGCGAACTTGTGCACCTTGTCGCCGCTCAGGGCTCGCCGCGCGCGGCCCGGCAGCACCGGCGCCACGGCGTCGAAGAAGCGGTCCCACCCCTCGGGCGAGGGTGCCGTGAGGAGGCGCGCGGCGGCCGAGCGCATCACCGGCGGCACGCGGTTGTAGCGCGCCAGGCGCTCCGCCTGGAAGTGCCGCTGGTAGCCGCCGAACACCTCGTCGCCGCCGTCGCCGGAGAGCACCACCGTCACGTCGCGCCGGGCGAGCTGGCACACCAGAAAGGTGGGGATCTGCGACGAGTCGGCGAACGGCTCGTCGAAGAAGTCGGGGAGGCGCGGGATGACTGCCTGCGCCTCCTCGGGCGTCACGTACAGCTCGGTGTGCTCGGTGCCCAGGTGCTCCGCCACGCGCCGCGCGTCCACCGCCTCGTCCAGCACCGGGTCGAAGAGGCCGATGGTGAAGGTCTTCACCGGGCGCTCCGCCCGCCGCTGCATCAGCGCCACCACGGCGGATGAATCGATGCCGCCCGAGAGGAGCGCGCCGAGCGGCACGTCGGCCAGCATGCGCTCGCCCACGGCGCGGCCCAGCACCTCTTCGAGCTCGTCGACGGCTTCCTCTTCCGTCAGGCCGAGCGGCGAGCGCGCTCCCTGCTCGGCCACCGCCGTGGCGGACCAGTAGGTGCGCACGTGGTCCTGCGCCCCCTCGGTGCTGGAGGCCGGGGCGCCGCCCTCGCGCAGCGTGAGGAGGGTGCCGGGGCGGAGCTTGAAGACGCCGCGAAAGATGGTGTGCGGCGCCGGCACGCAGTTGTGCCGCAGCAGCAGCGCAAGCGCTCCGCGGTCGATCTCCGGCCGGAAGCCGGGAAAGGTGTGGAACGCCTTGAGCTCGGAGGCAAAGAGGAGGGTGTCGCCCGCCCAGCCGTAGTAGAGCGGCTTCTTGCCGAGCCGGTCGCGCACCAGGTGGAGCTGGCGGTCGCGCCGGTCCCAGATCCCCATGGCGAACATCCCCGCCGACCGCTCCAGCGCGCCGTCGATCCCCCACTCCTCGAACGCCGCCAGCAGGATCTCGGTGTCCGAATGGCCGCGGAAGCGGTGCCCGACCGCCTCAAGCTCGCGCCTCAGGTGGGGGAAGTTGTACACCTCCCCGTTGTAGGCGAGCACGAAGCGGCCGCTCTCCGAGGCCATCGGCTGGTGGCCGTCGGGAGAGAGGTCCACGATGGAGAGCCGCCGGTGCCCGAAGGCGACGCCGCAGCCGGCATCGGCCCACACGCCGCCGTCGTCCGGCCCGCGGTGGCGCAGCGAGTCGGCCATCCGCGTCGCCGCCGCGGCCAGCTCATCCGCGGACGAAGCTCCCCTCTGGTCGAATAATCCCGCTATCCCGCACATGGTCCGGACATCTCCTGTTGACTGCGCGCGGGCGAACGCCGCCCCGCACCCCTTCCCTTCGCACTCCCTACCCGCACCCGCCCGCCCTCAAAGCGCAGAGCGCGCCTCGGCCCGGAGCGCGCGTGCGAAGGCGGCATTGAAGGGGCGTCCGATCCCCAAATGGGCCGCCAACTTACCCGCCGGGGCCATCCGCCGCAAGCGAAAACGGCGTCACCCGGCGTGCGCCGCGTACCATTCCAGCGTCTCGCGCAGCCCCTCCTCCGCCGTGTGCGTAGGCTCGTAGCCCAGCCGCTCGCGGGCCTTGGTGATGTCCGCCTGCGAGTGGCGCACGTCGCCGGCGCGAAAGGGCGCGTACTTCGGCTCGGCGCCCGCCACGCCGGGCCGGAAAGCGGCGAGGCCGTCGCGGATCCACTCGAAGAGCTGGTTCAGCGTGGTGCGCCCGCCCAGCGCCACGTTGTACACCTCGTCCGTCACCTTGCCCGTGGCGGTGGCGGCCAGGAGGTTGGCCTGCACCACGTTCTCCACGAAGCAGAAGTCGCGCGAGGTCTCGCCGTCGCCGTTGATGACGCACTCGTGGCCCCGCAGCAGCGTTCCCACCCAGCGCGGGATCACGGCGGCGTAGGCGCCCTCCGGGTCCTGCCTGCGGCCGAAGACGTTGAAGTAGCGCAGCCCCACCGTCTCGATGCCGTAGTTGCGCTCGAAGACGCTGGCGTACAGCTCGTCCACGTACTTGGTGACGGCGTACGGCGACAGCGGCCGGCCGATGCGGTCCTCCACCTTGGGGAGCGCGGGATGGTCGCCGTAGGTGCTGCTGGACGCCGCAAAGACGAACCGGCGCACCTTTGCGTCACGCGCGGCCACCAGGATGTTGAGGAACCCGGTGACGTTGGCCGCGTGCGTGGCGATGGGGTCCTCCAGCGAGCGGGGGACGCTCCCCAGCGCCGCCTGGTGCAGCACGAAGTCCACCCCGCGGCAGGCATCGTGGCAGGTGTCCAGGTCGCGGATGTCGCCGTCGATGAAGCGGAAGCGCTCCCACGCCCCGTCGCCGGCCTGCGCGCGCACGTCGTCCAGGTTGCGGCGGTGGCCGGTGGCGAAGTTGTCCAGCCCCACCACCGTCTGCCCCAGCCCCAGCAGCCCCTCCACCAGGGCGCTGCCGATGAACCCGGCCGCGCCCGTCACCAGCCAGGTGCGGGGCGCGGCGCGCAGCTCTTCCTTCACCGTCTCATATCTCATCGGCACGTAGCCTTGGCTCTCTCGTCAGTCGGACACCGCCGCGCTCACCCGTGGACCGGGTGGTTGGAGGCGCTCAGCACCTCTTCGTATACCTCCACCATCTTGCGCGCGTGCACCCGCCAGCTGAAGAGGGCGCCGTGCTCCACGTTGGCCGCGCGGCGCGCCCGCCACCGCTCCGGCTGCGTGCGGCGCTCCTCCAGCAGCTCCACGACCGCCTCCGTCCAGGCCGGCACGTCGCCCACGGGGCAGTAGCGCGCCAGCGAGCCGCCCACCTCGCGCAGAACGGGGATGTCGCTGGCCACCACGGGGGTGCCGCAGGCCATCGCCTCCGGCACCGGCATCCCGAACCCCTCCACCTCCGAGGGCTGCAGCGCCAGCGCGGCGCGGCGGTACACGGCCGAAAGGACCTCGCGCTCCACGAAGGGGAGCACCAGGATGGAGCCCTCCAGCCCCAGCGAGCGCACCAGCTCCAGGTGCTCGGGCAGGAAGCCGCCCCCCGCGCGGATGAGCCGCACCCCCGGCACCCGCTCGCGCAGCGCGGCGAAGACGCGCAGGAGCACGTCGATGCGCTTGCGCGGCATCAGGCTCCCCACGTGCAGCAGGTCCACCGTGAGTCCCGCCGGGCCGAGCAACGCCTCCGCCTTCGCGTCCGCCACGGGATCGGGGTCAGGCGACGACGCGGGGTGCGTGCCGATGTGCACCACCGTCACCCGCTCCGGCTTCGCCAGGCCGAACGCCAGCAGCTCGTCGCGCACGGCGTGGGTGTCGCACACGACGCGGGCTGCGGAGCGCACCGCGTGCATCTGCTGCCGCGCCATGGCGCGGTACATCCACGAGCGCGGCGCCTTTTCCGGCTCCAACAGGCAGCGGAACGCTTCCAGGTCGTGGCAGGTGACGATGGTGCGCCTGGCCGGAAGGACGTGCGCGAGCTGGCCGTAGCTGTGCTCCGTCAGGTGGAACAGGTCGAAGCGCTTGCGGCTGCGCAGCAGGTGGCCCGGAAAGTCGCCGAAGCGGTTCAGCAGCCGGTCCGCGCGCACGGCGATGCGGTGACGCCCCGCGCGCGGCAGGCGCTCGAAGCGGCGCACCAGCCGCGGCACCACCCGCTCCGCGCGGATGTGCGGCTCGTGGTGCCGGCGCAGCGTGTCCAGCAGCATCTCCGCGCACAGGTCCATGCTGTGCCACTGCTCCTCGGCCAGCGGCGAGATGAGCGCCACCCGCACGCTACGCATGGGCCGCCTCCGCCAGCCGCTCCGCGCGCCGTGCCGCCGGCGCGCGGGCGGGCCTGCTCCCCGCGGGCGCCACGGCCACCACCAGCAGCGTGAACCAGAAGGTGGGCTGGCGCAGCACGTAGTGGAAGGTGCTGAACAGCATCAGCGAGAGGAGAAGGATCAGCCGGAAGTGCGCGCGGTCGCGCAGCGCCAGCCAGCCGGCCCACGCGAGCAGCGCCAGGTACGCGACGAGCCCCACGATCCCCGTGCTGGTGCTCCAGTCCAGGTAGGTGTTGTGCGACTCGAACCCCTCGTAAGGCCTGTCGTGGCCGGCGTGCGACCCCGGCCCCAGCCCCACCACGGGCGAGCTCTGGAACGCCTCGAAGCCGTGCCCCCACAGGGTGAACCGGTCGGAGCCCTGGTCGGAGCCGGAGAGGTCGGTGGCCTCCTCCACCACCTTGCCGACGATGCGCGGCACCGCCACGCCGGCCGCCCCCAGCAGCATCAGCGGGATCACCACGCGCACGATCCCCTCGCGCACCACGTTGCCGGTGTTCACGGACGCCGCGCGCATGAAGGCGACGCAGACCAGCAGCGCGCCCCCGAGCTGCCACGCCAGGATCAGGCTGTCGCTGAGCGTGCCCACGCCCATCACCGTGGCCACGAGCGCCACCGCCAGCCACGCCATCCTGCGCCTGGCGGTCCCGCTCTCGGCGCGCAGCTGGAGCGCGATCAGCGGCATGGCCAGCATCAGCAGGGCGAGCTGGTTGGGGTTGACCGCCCAGCCGGTGAAGCGCGCTCCGTACCAGGGGTCCACCGGCCCCGTTCCGATCCCCCCCAGGCTGACCACCGCCAGCAGCGCGTTGGGGATCACCGCCATCAGCAGCATCCCCGCCGCCGCACCGCGCACCCGCTCGCGCAGGTCGCCCTCCAGCAGAAAGGTGATGATGGTGACGGCGGTGAAGGTGAAGGCGAAGGTGTCGTACAGCGCCGCGTTCTTTTGCGGCACGCCGATGAAGATCTTGGCGAGCCACCCGGCCGCGAAGAACGCGGGCACGAGGCACCAGAACCAGAGGAGCGGGCGCGCCTCGCGCGGAACGACCACGGTGCGCTGCACCGCCAGCGTGGCGAAGCGGAACGCCAGCCAAAGCACCAGCATCACCTCGCCGGGGCCGGCGGGGCCCAGGCGCAGCTGCGTGGCGGTGGTGGCCGCGAGCGCGACCCCGAACCACGCCGCCGAAAAGCGGTGCCCGTTGGCGGAACGGCCGGCCACGCGCTACTCCCTCTCCCCGCGCAGGAGCGCGGCGAAGCGGTCCTTGTAGCGCGTCTGGGCGAAGACGTCCAGGCACCGCTCGCGCGCCCTGGCACCCAGCCGGGCGCGGAGGCCGGCGTCGTCCATCAGCATGCGCAGCCGCCCGGCGAGCGCTTCGGGGTCGTCCGGCTGCACGATCAGTCCGCTCTCGCCGTCCACCACCGTCTCCTCGCTGCCGCCCGCGTAGGTCACGATGACGGGCAGGTGGGTGGCCATCGCCTCCAGCGTCACGATCCCCAGCCCCTCCTCGCGCGAGGCGAGGACGAAGATGTCGCTGGCGGAAAGGAGCGCCGGCAGGTCGTCGCGCCACCCCAAAAAGGTGACGGGAAGGCGCTTCTCCTCCACCTGGCGCCGCAGCGCGGCCATGTACTCCGCGTCCGTCTCGCGCGCCAGGTCGCCCGCGATGGCCAGGTGCACCGCGGGGCCGCCGGGCACCACGCGCTCCAGCGCCGAGAGCAGGGTGTCGTACCCCTTGCGATGGCAGATCGACCCGGCGGTGGCGATCAGCAGCCCCTCTTCCGGAAGCCCGAAGCGGCGGCGGAGCTCGCGGCGCGCCTCGTCGCTGGGGGCGGGCGCGTACCCCGACGCGTCGATCCCCGCGTAGTTGACGGAGAGCTTGGCGCGCGCGCGCTCCCTGGCCCGGGGCGGGAGGGCCTTGGCCGCCGCCCTGGACACCATCATCATCTCGTCCGCTGCCCACGCGCCCAGCGCGGATAGCCCGCGGAACGACGGCCCGCCGTGGATCGTCCAGAAGAGCCGCTTGCGCAGGAGCAGCTTGCTGGGCGTGAGGAAGAAGACGCTGCGCAGCTCGTTGGCGTACAGGATGTCGGCCCCCACCCGCCGGGCGTGGCGCAGCACGCGCATGGCGTACATCAGCAGCGAAAAGGAGATCAGCACCTTGCGGGGCGCCGACGCGGCGAGCGCGGCCCCGCCGAAGATGTCCAGGGTGGCGGGTACGGGGATGACTTCCACGCGCAGCCCCGCTTCACGGGCGATCCGCGTGAGCATCCCCTCCTTGCCGGTGGCGATGATCGGCTCGAAGCCACGCTCGCGGATCCCTTCCGCCAGCGTGATCATGGCACGCTGCGCCCCGAAGGCACAGTCGTGATACGGATCGTACATCAGTACGCGCTTCATTCCCACCCTGGTTCACGAACACGCGGCGCGGTACAGGATCTCCATCGTCCGCTGCGTGGTGCTCTCCCATGTGAAGCGGGCCGCCTGCTCCCGCCCCTTTCGTATCCACTCGGCGCGCAGGCCGGGGTCCCGCTCCAGCCGCGCCACCGCGTCCGCCATGGCCTGGCTGTCGCCGGGGTCCACGGAGAGCCCGCCCTCGCCCATCACCTCCGGAACCGACGTGCGGTTGGAGGCGATCACCGGCGCGCCGCACGCCATCGCCTCCAGCACGGGGAGCCCGAACCCCTCATAGAGCGAGGGAAAGAGGAAGGCCGTGCAGTGCGCGTACAGGCAGCGGAGCTCCGTCTCGCTCACCTTGCCCAGGTCCACCACGGCGTCCGCCACCCCGAGCGCCTCGGCGTGGCGCATCACCTGGGGCCAGTGGGCGTTGGCCGTGCCCCCGGCCACCACCAGCCGCATGGCGCTCCCCCCCGCCCGCACCCGCGCCAGCGTGTCCACGGCGGCCACGTGGTTCTTGTGCGGAAAGCGGTTCCCCACGCAGAACAGGTACGGCCGCAGCCCCTGCGCGCGCGCGCAGTGCGCGGCCTCGGCGGGCTCCAGCGGGCGGAACGAGGGGCCCACGCCCAGCGGCACCACCTCCACCTTCTTCGCCGCGCCCGGCACGTACGACACGATGTCGCGCCGCGTGGACTCCGAGTCGGCGATCATCCGCCAGGCGAGCCGGGCCCCCGCGTGCAGGATGATGGTGGAGGCGATCCGCTCGCGCCTGCGCACCAGCCCCGGCAGCTTGATGGGGATCAGGTCGTGCACCGTCACCACGCTGCGGCGCGGGTGCAGCAGCAGGGGCACGTCCGAAAACGGGAAGTGCCACACGTCCGCGCGGGTCTGGCCGCGGGCCGCCATCCGGGCCCAGGCGAGCTGCGACTGGTGGCTGCTCCAGCTGCGCGGAAAGGGGAGGACGGTGGCCTGGTCTTCCGCGCCCCAGTCCGCCAGCAGCGCGTGGAGCTCGTCCGGCTCGCCCAGCAGCACCAGGCGGCCGAAGCGCGGGTCCGCGAAGAGGGCGGCGAGCACCTCCCGCACGTAGCGCCCCACGCCGGTGCTGTGGACCGCGCGCGCGTCCATCCCCAGCGTCATGCGGCGCCCCGGGCCTGCCGTGCCATCCGCCGCCATCGTCATCCCTCCGCCCCGTCTGGCTCCGCGCGCCGGCCGAGGGCGCCCCGTTCCGTTGGAATCCCGAATTTAGAGCAACCCGCGCACCTTTGCAATGGCCCCGCGAGGCCGCACGGAGCACCCAAGTTCCACCCGCGCAACGTGTTACGACGCACTGGCGGCGCGGTAGGCGGCGATGGTGTCGCGGGTGCACCGCTCCCAGCTGAAGTGCCGCGCGCGCGCCAGCGACCGCTCGCGCAGCGTCTCTCGCAGCGCGGGGGTGCGGTAGACGTCGAGCATCGCCTGGCAGAGCGCGTCCCCGTCGCGCGGGTCGAGCAAGATGCCCGCGTCGCCCACGACCTCAGGGAGCGAGGAGGTGTTGGAGGTGATGACGGGGACGCCGCACTGCATGGCCTCCAGCGGCGGCAGCCCGAATCCCTCGTAGAGCGACGGGTAGACGAACGCGGTGGCGCCGCTGTAGAGCGCGGCCAGGTTCTCGTCCGCCACGAAGCCGGGAAGGATGATGCGCCCGCGCAAGTCGCCGGCGCCGGAGATCGCCTCGAAGATCCCGTCGTGGTGCCACCCCTTCGTCCCCGCGAGCACGAAGTACAGGTCACGCACCCCCTCGTCGCGCACCAGCCGGACGAACGAGCGGATCGCGTGATCCATGTTCTTTCGCGGCTCCAGCGTGTTGAGGCTCAGCAGGTACGGCGCGTCGGGGATCCCGTAGCGCGCCTTCACCTCCGCGATCCGCTCCGCGTCCGTCACGGGGTGGAAGAGGTCCGGCGCGGCGGCCAGCGGGGTGACGAAGACCCGCGCCGGGTCGATTCCCGTGTGCTCGCACAGGTCGTCGCGCCCGGAGGCGGAGATGCAGATCGCCCACGCGTCGCGGTCCAGGCTGGCGAGCACGGCCCGGAAGCGGCGCAGCACGTGGACGTCGAACAGCTCGGGGAAGAGCACCGGGATCAGGTCGAGCACGGTGAGCAGGCGCGCGGGCGGCCTTCCCCGCCCCGCCCAGCGCGGCAGCGGCGCGGAGGGGGAGTGGAAGACGTCGGCGTCCACCCAGTCGCCCAGCCGGCGGTGCCCCAGCGCGGCCTCGGCGGCCTTGACCCCGCGCGCCATCACGCCGCGCGCGACGCGCACGTGCTTCGCGTCTGACGGGCGCAGGTCCATACGCAGCAGCGGGTGCGCGAGCGCGTCCACCAGCCCCGCGCGCGGCGGCGCCACCAGCGGCACGTGCCGCAGCGACGCATCCTCGGCGACGTGCGCCCGCGCCAGCCCGCGCACCCGCGCCGATTCCACCGCCGCGAAGCGCAGCTCGCATTCCGGCGCGGCGGCCAGCCCGTGCGCGAGCCGCTCCGTCACGCGGTAGGTGCCCGTGCGGCTGAGCTGCGACCGGTGCCCAGCGCCCAGGATTGACACGTCGTACACCACCCGCAGCGGCGCGCCCGGCGTCACGCCGCGCTCCCGGCCGCGACGGCCGCGCGCAGCCCTTCCTCGATCTGCTCGATCGTGCGCTCGAGGGTGAAGTGGCGCTCCACCGACTCGCGCGCGTTGCGCCGGACGCGCTCGAACAGCGCGTCATCCTCCATCAGCCGTCCGACCTGCCGCGCGCACGCCGCCGCGTCGCCGGGCGCGAAGACGAGCGCGTTCTCGCCGTCGCGCACGATCTCGCCGCTGCCGCCGGTGCCGGTCGCGACGACGGGGAGGCCGCACGCCATCGCCTCCAGGATCGTGATGCCGAACGGCTCGTTCCACACGGAGGGAAAGACGAGCACGTCGTGGTCGTGGTACAGCGCCACGATCTCCGCGCGTGGCACCCGGCCGCGAAAGCTCACCGCCTCCTCCAGCCCCAGCTCGCCCACGCGCCGCCGCAGCTCGTGCCCGTACGGATTGTCCGCGTCGCCCGCGATGGTGAGGGTGGCCGGCGCTTCGAGCAGGGCGAGCGCCTCGATCACCGTGTGCACCCCCTTGTGCGGCAGCACCTGCCCGACGAAGAGCAGCCTGCGCACCTCGGGACGGGGCTCGGCGCGAAAGGGAAAGGTGGCCGGATCGATCCCCCAGTGGATGGTGCGGGCGCCCTCGGTGCGCACGCCGGCGGCGCGCACGGCCTCGGCCAGGTACGCGCTGCCGAATTGCACGTTGCGAAAGGCCACCCCGCCGCTCACGGCCGGCATCCCCGCCGCCGCCGCCACGCGCGCCGGGACGCCGCCGCCCTTCCAGAAGCGGAGGACCAGGTCGTCGCCACGCGCCATCCACTCGTCGAACACGTAGAAGGCCGTGGGCATTCCCAGCGCCGGCAGCGCCGCGGCCAGCGAGACGGAGGTGCCCACCGGGTTCCACACGTACACCACGTCCGGGCGGAACTCCGCCGCCAGCCGGCGCAGCGCCGCCCAGTTCCCCCGCTCCTTGCGCACCAGCCGCGCCAGCGTGGCCAGGCGCCGCACGGGGGCCGGGCGCCACGCGCGGGCGGGCTCGGGGCCCACGCCCGTCATCCAGCGGTGCACCTCGCCCTCGCTGCGCGGCCCGCTCCCGCCGTACGTGCTGGTGAGCACCGCCACCTGGTGCCCGCGCAGGCGCAGCGCCTCCACCGCCGTGGCGCAGCCCAGCTCGTAGCCGCCGATGAAGTGGGGTGGATAGAAGTTGGAGACCACCAGGATGCGCATCGGCGTCAACCGCCGTACGCCCGCAGGCAGCGCTCCGCCACCGCGCGCCAGGTGAAGCGCCGCGCGACCGTCTCGCGCCCGCGCTGCCCCATGGCCGCCGCCTCCGCCGGGTTGTCCAGCAGGAAGGCGATCCGCTCGCGGAGCGCATCGGGCGAGTTGGGCGGCACCACGAAGCCGGTCACGCCCTCGTCCACGAACTCCGGCATCCCCCCCACGTCGGTGCAGATGGCCGGCGTGCCGCACGCCATGCTCTCCAGCAGCACCAGCCCCAGGAGCTCGGGGATCTCGTGGTGCACGCCGTACGTGTCGCGGTACACGGAGGGGAGCACCGTGACGGCGGCTTCGCGGTAGGCGCGCACCAGCTCCTCGTCGCTCGCGTCGGTCACGAAGCGCACGTTCTTCCCCGCCGCCAGCTCCTGGAGGAGGGCAAAGTACTCCGGGCTGTACGGCCTTCCCATCACCACCAGCTCCCACCCCGGCTCCACCGCGCGGACCAGGTCGTCGATCCCCTTGTGCGGCAGCAGGCGGCCCACGAAGAGCACCCGGGGCGGCTTGGGGCCGGCGGCGGGGGGGATCTCCAGGAAGCTGTCGTCCACGCCGCCGTGGATCACCGTCCCGTGCTCCCCGTCCGGCAGCACGCGCGCGCCGAACTCGGAGATGGGCAGGAAGCCGGTCACCACGCGCGCCACCGGCAGCACGTGCGTGAAGTGGCGCCCCGTGCCGCCCAGGTCGGTCACGAACACCCGCTTCCCCAGCGCCGCGCCCGCCAGCGCCGCGAAGTTCGTGACGATGGTGCGGTACTGGTGGCAGTGCACCACGTCGAAGCCGCGCAGCATCGGCAGAAAGGAGAACGACACCGGGTCGAACGGCACCCCGTCCTTGAGCTCCAGGATGGGAAAGATCTCCACCCGCAGCGCACCGTGCTGCTCCGTGCGGCGCTCCGGCCCGAAGCTCAGGAAGACGGTCTCCACCAGCCCGGCCATCGCCTGCGCCAGGCTCACGGCGTAGCGCTCGCCCCCGCCGATGATGGACCCGCCGCCGAAGAAGGCGGGAGAGACGTGCACCACCCGGCGCACGCTCCCCCGCCCCGCTCCCCCCAGCCGGCGGTTGGCCGCGGCGGCGCCGTACAGTGCCACGGCGGCCGCGCGCAGCGAGGTCCAGCTCGCCAGCGCCCGCCGCACGCCCGCGCTCTCCGTCATCTGCCCGGCCCCCGGCTCAGGCGGCCAGCGGCTTCCGGCACTCGCCCGCGATGCAGATCGACTTGGTGGCGGAGTAGGGGCGCACGCGGTTCACCAGCCGCCAGAACCACGACGTGCGGCGCTGCTTCTTCGTCGCCAGCTCGTGCACCAGCTTCGCGTTCTCGCCCACCAGGTCGCCCGCGTCGTTGAAGCGCACGTCGTACTCGTCCAGCAGCGGCGCGATGGCGCGGCAGTAGGCGTACGCCTCGGGCGCGTACCACACGCGGCTGAGGTCGTAGTAGCGCTTGATGAGGCTCAGCGTCTCCTCGGGCGGCACGCAGAACTGGTGCTGCGTGTCCACCACGCTCTGCTGGTAGTTGCGCGAGCGCCGCCCCAGCTCCTGCTCTATGTGCAGCATGGGAGTGGTGAGCGTCAGCTTGGCCCCCGGCTTGGAGACGCGGTGGAACTCGCTGAGCGCCTTCTCCTTGTCCTCGATGTGCTCCAGCACCTCCCAGCACACCAGCTCGTCCACCGAGTCGTCCTCGAAGGGAAGGTTCGTGGCGTCGCCGTAGAACACTTCCGTGGATGGAGAGATCTCCCGGGCCCTGCGCAGGTAGTCCTCGTTCACGTCGACCCCAACCCACCCCTCGGGCACGGGCTTGGGACCACACCCTACGATCAGCTTCATGCGGTGAAAACTCCATCCGGGGAATCAACCTGCTCGATCAGCCCGACCGCGGCGCCGTCCGCGGGCGGGGCGGGGCGCAGCTCCCACTCGCCGTCCAGGTACACCACGCCGTGCTCCGCCTTGATGGCCACGCCGCTGCCGTACACGTCGAACTCGGCCACCACCATGCGCACCGCGTGGTCCACGTAGTCCAGCCGCCGCACCCCCGCGTCGTCCACGCCGATGTCGATCCAGTACGTGCCCGGGGTAAAGGGGACGCGGGGGATCTCCAGCACCAGCTCCTCGCGTCCCTGCCGCCGGCCGCGGATCACGGGCGGGCGCATGGCGGTGTTGAAGCCCAGCATGTTCTGGTCGTTGTACGACTTGAAGAGCACGCCCACCACGGGGTTGGGGTACTCCGACAGCCCGTCCACCTCGATCACCATGCGCGCCGGGCGGCTCACGGGGAGCGTGTCGGTCACGCGCCCCATCTCGTCCTGCAGCATCACCTTGCGGATGATCGGCTTGCCGGCCGGTATGCTCGCCGGGCTGCGGCCGGAGTAGTCCCACTCGCCGCGCGGGCCGTCCTCGTCGCTCCCGTGCGCGGCGGTCTGGTACTCCAGGATCGCTTCCTCGGTGTCGCCGTCGAACTTCACGCGCCCCTCCTGGATCACCACGCAGCGGGTGCACAGCGAGTGCACCGCCGTCATGTTGTGGCTCACGAAGAGCACCGTGCGCCCCTCGCGGGCCACGGTGCCCATGCGGGCCACGCACTTCTCCTGGAAGGCGGTGTCGCCCACGGCGAGCACCTCGTCCACGATCAGGATCTCCGGCTCCAGGTGCGCCGCCACGGCGAAGGCCAGGCGCAGGTACATCCCGCTGGAGTAGCGCTTGACCGGGGTGTCCAGGAACTTCCCCACCCCGCTGAACTCCACGATCTCTTCCATGCGGCGCGTGATGTACGCGCGGTCCATCCCCAGGAAGGCGCCGTTCAGGAAGATGTTCTCGCGCCCCGTGAGCTCGGGGTGGAAGCCGGTGCCCACCTCCAGCAGCGAGCCGATGCGGCCGTGCACTTCGGCGCGCCCCACGCTGGGCGGCGTGATGCGGGAGAGGATCTTGAGCAGCGTGCTCTTGCCCGCCCCGTTGCGGCCGATGACGCCCAGCACCTCGCCGTGCTTCACGTCGAACGAGACGTCGCGCAGCGCCCACACCAGCTCGCCCTCGGACTCGCGCGCCCACTTCCCCGTGCGCAGCAGCCCCGCCGCGCGCCTCGCCGGCGTGGTGACGGCGCGCTGCAGCGACTCGCGGACCGTCTTGTACGGCTCGGCGCGGGCCCCGATCCGGTACTGCTTGCCGAGGTGCTCGGCGCGTATGGCGGTGTTCGACATCCAGGATCAGCGGTTCCGATGGCTCACGCCACGTCAGCGAAGGTGCGCTCCACGCGCCGGAAGTAGAGGACCCCGCCCACGAAGAGCAGCAACCCCATCCCCAGGGAGACCCCGATGGTGGACCACCCCACCTGGCCGGTGTTCAGGAAGGCGGCGCGCAGCCCCTCGATGACGCCCACCATGGGGTTGAGCGCGTACACCAGCCGGAACCGCTCCGGCACCACCGAGGCGGGGTACACCACCGGCGACGCGTACATCCACACCTGCACCAGGAAGGGCACCACGTAGCGGATGTCGCGGTACTGGATGTTGAGCGCGGCCAGCCACGACCCCACCCCCGCCGCGGTGAGCGCCATCACCACCACCACGATGGGGACGATGACCAGCGCCAGCGGCGACGGGGTGATGCCGTAGAACACCACCATCGCCAGGATGATGACCATGCCGATGAAGAAGTCCAGCAGCCCGGCCAGCACCGGCGCGGCGGGGATCACCAGGCGCGGAAAGTACACCTTGGTGATCAGGTTGGTGCTCGCCACCAGGCTGGTGCTCGCCCCGGTGAGCGCCGTGGAGAAGTAGGTCCACGGCACCAGCGCCGTGATGGCGAAGGCGGCGTACGGCACCCCGTCGGACGGGATCTTGGCGAAGGTGCCAAAGATGACGGTGAAGAGCAGCGTGGTGAGCAGGGGCTGCAGCACCGCCCACCCCGCGCCCAGCACGGTCTGCGCGTAGCGCACCTTGATGTCGCGCCACACCAGGAACCAGAAGAGCCCCCGGTACGCCCAGAGCTCGCGAAAGTCGATCGCGGCGAAGCGCCCCGCCGGCTGTATGACCAGCGTGGGAATGGAGCCCTGGGTGCCCAGGGCTCCGCCCATCGCCATCGTGCTGCTCTCCGTTTGCATCCTCTTATATGATCCCTGCGGGCCGGCCCGGGGCCGCCCGCCGATTTACGATGGCCTCACACGGAGCCACGGAGCGGGCACTGGAAGAACGACGGAAACGGTTCTCCGTGCTCCTGCCGGCTGTTCTCCGTGCGTCTGCGTGAGGCTTTCAGCGCCGCAGGCGGTTCACCGCGCGGCGGCCGAGCTGCGCCACCTCGAACAGCGCGTCGTCCACCTTGCCCGGAAGGGCGGACGGCGGCGACACCCTGTTCACGTACCCTTCCAGCTCCGCCGCGATGTTCTCCACGCCGTGGATCGTCCGCTCCGCGAAGGTGAACGAGTCCGTCCAGAAGAGCCACTGCACCTGCCGCTCCTCCGGCAGACCGTGCAGGTACGACCTGGGGAGCGAGAAGCGGGGCGACGAGTGGATCATGTGGTACTTCATCAGGAAGTCCACGTGCGCGTCGCCGATGTCGATCAGCCAGCGGTGGTGCGTCCACCCCACGATCCCCGGCTCGGTGCCGCGGCAGCTCTCGGCCACGCGCGACGGCACCTCCAGGTACCCCGCCTTCGCCACGCGCACCATCTCCGCGCACACCCACAGCGGGTCGCGGATGTCTTCCAGCGTGTGCGAGCAGATGACGTAGTCCAGCTCCTTGTCGCCGAACGGAAAGGGCGTGTGCTCGCAGATGTCGCGCGCGTGCCACGTGTCGCGGGTGAAGTGCTCCCGCTCGCCCCCCTGCGGCGGCCGCGACGCGCCGTAGTAGCCGCGCGTCTCGTACGGCTCGGCGTCCAGCACGTAGTCGGCGCGGTTGAAGGGCCGCGCCCATCCGCCGATGTCGAGGACCCGGTCGCCGGGTTTGATGCGGTCGAGCACCGCCTGCACGTTCGGTTCGAACATCTTGTGGCCAGTCGGGACGTCTAAAGGTTCATGGGCCGGGGAGAGCTCGTCTCCATCCGTCCGCCATATGCGCGTGCCGCGGGCGAGCTACCGCCTGCCCGCGGTCTGGGTGGAGCGCCGCCGCAGCGGCACCACGTCGTGCTTGAATTCTTCCCACGCCACGAAGAACGAGCCGGCGGCCGGGTCCTGCCGCGCGCGGGCGAAGTGCTCCACCACGAACGCCGCCACCAGCCCCAGCACCAGCCCCAGCACCGCGGCCACCAGCACGATCAGCTTGACGCCGATGCCGCTGGGCGCGCCCGGCACGGTGGCCTGGTCCAGCACGCTCACCACGGGCAGGTTGTTGTTGACGTCGATCTGCGACTGCGCGATCGCGTTCGTCAGCGAGATGTACACCTGCTCGTCGCGCGCGTAGTCGCGCTTGAGCCGCGTGAGCGTGGCCGCCAGGTCCGGCGACTCGTTGAAGGGCACGAAGAGCCCGCCCCCGCCCCCGGCGGTCAGCCGCCGGAGCTGCGCGCGCAGGGTGCCCAGCCTGGCCTCGGCCGACTGCAGCTGCGCGTTGCTGGGCGTCACGGTGCGGCGCAGCTCGCTGACCCGCACCTCCTGCTCCGTGATCTGGCTCTGCAGCTGCGCGGCGGCGTCCACCGTGCGGGTGGCCTGGTCGTTCAGCTCGGGAGCGTTCCGCTGCTTCTGGAAGTTGACGAGCCGCTGCTCCGACTGGTCCAGCGCGGCGCGTGCCCGGCGCAGCTGCGTCTCCAGGAAGTGCTGCTTCTGCACCGCCGCCTCCACCCCCACCCGCGCGGACATCTCGTTGAGGAGCACCGGGATGGTGTTGGCCACCCTGGCCGCCAGCCGCGGGTCCTCGCCCTCCACCTGGATGGCGATGGAGCCGTCGGGCCGGGGGTTCACCTCGGTGTCCGCCGCCAGCATCCGCCGGAGCTTGCCCTGCATGGCGCCCCCCGCGCGCGGCCCCGCCAGCCGGGCGACCATGGAGTCCGCGAAGGAGCGGCTGCGCGCCAGCACCCCGATGAGCCGCTGGTTGGGGTTGCTGACGTTGCCGATCCCGGGGATCCCCGCGCCGGCCAGCTGGCGCGCCAGCATGTCCGACGAGCGGCCGCCCCCCTGCTCCTGCGGGGCGAGCAGCACCACGCTGGCCTGGTACTTCTTGGTGCGGAGCATGGCCACCCCGCCGGCCACGAGCATCGCCGCGAGCGTGGTGAACACGATCAGCCGCCAGCGCCGCAGCAGCACCGCCCCCAGGTCGAGGATGCGGACCTCATCCCCCGGAGGGGAACCGCCGTTCTCAATGCTCATCTGCTTCCATCCATGGCTCTTCGGGGGCGGCGGGCGGCCGGGGCGCGCTCCGCCGGCCGTGGCGGGGAGATCACTTTCCGATCTGTGTGATGGCGACGACGGTGAGGATCAGCCCGGAAACGATGCTCGCGACCGTCTGAACGCTGGCGAGCCGCTCGATGACGGTGCGGCGCTGGCGGAAGGGCACCACGATGACGTCGCCCGCCTCCAGCGCCCGCACCTCCTCGGCCTGGAGCGGCGTGCCCAGCTTGGCGCGCAGCACCACCGCGCCGCGGAAGTCCGCGCGGCGCGTGTACCACCCGGCCAGGCGGATGTAGTGCTCCGGCTTCTGCCCCGGCGTGAACTGCACCAGCCCGGGCGTGCGCACCGCGCCCAGCACGGCCACGTCGTTGCGGCGCTCCGGCACGTTCAGCACGTCGCCGCCGCGCACCGTCTGGTCGAAGGCGTCCTGCCCGCTGGCGAAGAGCTGCTGGAAGTCGACCACCACGTTGGTCTCGTCGCCCTGCGCGCGGATGCGCCGGATCTCGCGCTCCTCGAAGCGCGCGGTGCTGTCCGCCGGTGCTCCGCGCAGATCGGTGGGCACGCCCCCTAGCCCCTGGGTCTCCGCGCCGGCGGGAACACGGCGGAGCGTGGCACTGGTGAGCGAGGCCTGCTCCGTGAAGCCGCCCGCCATCGCGACCAGCTCGCGGACGGTGGTGGTGTCGTTCCGCACCGGGTACGTTCCCGGGTATCTCACCTGCCCCGTCACCACCGCCCTGCGCTGCCGCTGGAAGTTCGCCACCTCCGACACGTAGATGGCGTCCGTCGGCTGCAGGATCAGGGCACGTCCGCGCTCGCCGATCGCCTCCGCCCGTGAGAGAGTGATGAACTCCCGCTGCTGGGGCGTCACGAAGCGCGCGACGCGGACGGAGTCGGCGGCGTTGGACGGAAAGCCGGCTCCGCCGTTGACGAGGTCCAGGAACTCGGCGAGCGACTCACCCCGCCTGAACTGGAACGACCCCGGATAGAAGACGCGCCCGTACGCCTCCACCGTCTGGTCCACCACGGGGATCACCAGCACGTCGCCTGCGCGCAGCGTGGGGTTGGCGCGCAGGTCGCCGGAGATGTAGAAGGGCGCCATGTCCACCCGGACGGAATCGCCCTCCGCGCGGCGCAGCAGGAGGTTGCGCTGCAGCGTGCGCGAGCCGCGGGGCGCCGGCAGCACCTCGCTCAGCCGCGTGACCGAGGTGGCCAGCCGCATCCCGGGGTTCGGCACGTCGCCCAGCAGGTACACCTTGAACGAGCGCACCTGCGCCAGCGAAAGGGTGACCTCCACGTTGCGGTAGAGCCGCAGCACGGCGGCGCGCGCGCGCGCCTGCGCCTGGTCCAGGTTCAGCCCCAGCACCCGCACCACCCCGATGGCGGGGATCACCACCGTCCCTTCCGGCGTGACCACCAGCGAGTGGGTGACGTTCACGTCGCCGAACAGCGACACGTCCACCAGGTCGCCCGGCCCCAGCGCGTACTCGGTGCGGCGGATGGGGGCGTCCAGCGGCTGCGCCGCCGGAAACCAGCCCATGCCGTTGAGGTTGTTGTTCCCCTGGTTGGGGTTCGCGCCCGGGATGCCGGTGACCACCCGCACGCTGTCGCGCACGGGGTCCTGCGCCAACACCGGGGCCACCCCGCCGGCGAGCAGGGCTCCCGAGAGGGCGGCGGCCAACAAACGAAACTGATTCATGGAGTGAACCGTGCCACCTGTGTATGCATGAAAGCGGACATCGGCGGCCCGTGGTGGCGAATCTCCGCCGCCGGGGCCCGCACCGTGTCTTCCGCTGGTCGTCCTGAAATACGGCGAGCCGGGAAACGTTTGACGTGTCCCGGTACCCGCCCGTCACACCCGCTGTCGTGGAGAGCGGCGCCTACGCCTGCCTGGCCAGCGGCTCCGCGTGGGCGAAGCCGAGCGGCTCTCCGAACTCCTCCTGGCGGGCGGAGGTGGAGAGCCCCAGCACCCGCGCCGGCCCGCGCACGCTGCGCATGATGCCGCGGGTGTCCACCACCAGCGGCGCCTCGCGGGCCACGAGCGCATAGTCCACCGAGCTGTGGTCCGTCACCACCACCACCGCGTCGGCCGAGCGCAGCAGCTCGGCGGTGAGCGCCGCGCTGCGCATGGGCAGCCCGGCCAGGCCGGTGTGCCCGTCGTCGCGGATCTCGGGGCAGAAGGGGTCATGGTACACCACCTCTGCGCCGCGCGCCTGCAGCAGCCCGATCACGTCCAGCGCCGGGCTCTCGCGCAGGTCGTCGATGTCGCGCTTGTAGGCGACGCCAAGGACCAGCACGCGGCTCCCGTTCACCGCCTTGCGCGCCCCGTTCAGGGCATCCGCCACCTTGCGCACCACGTACTCCGGCATCTCCGCGTTGATCTCGCTGGCCAGCTCGATCATGCGCGTCTTGTACTCCAGCGTGCGCATCTTCCACGACAGGTAGTGCGGGTCCAGCGGAATGCAGTGGCCGCCCAGCCCCGGGCCGGGGGTGAACTTCATGAAGCCGAACGGCTTGGTGGCCGCGGCGTCGATCACCCCCCACACGTCCACGCCCAGCTTGTCGCACGCCTGCGCCAGCTCGTTGGCCAGCGCGATGTTGATCATGCGAAAGGTGTTCTCGTACACCTTTACCAGCTCGGCCGCCTCGGCGCTCTCCACCTTGACCAGCGTGTCGAACACGTTGCCGTACAGCGCCGTGCCGGCCTCCATGCACGCCGCGGTCACGCCGCCGATCACCTTGGGCGTGTTGCGGGTGTGCCACACGGGGTTCCCCGGATCCACCCGCTCGGGCGAGAAGCAGAGGAAGAAGTCCTCGCCCACCGCCAGCCCGCTCTGCTCCAGGATGGGGAGCAGCACGTCGCGGGTGGTGCCCGGGTACGTGGTGCTCTCCAGGATCACCAGCTGCCCGGGCCGCAGCGTCTTGAGCACCGCCTGCGCGGCGGAGACGACGTAGCTGAGGTCCGGCTCCTTGGTCTTGTTGAGCGGCGTGGGAACGCAGATGGAGATGGCGTCGCACTCCGCCAGCCGCGCAAGGTCGGTGGTGGCCGAGAGGAGCCCCTCGCCCACGAACGCCGCCAGCACCTCGCTGGGCACGTCCTGCACGTGGCTGCGGCGCGCGTTCACGCCCTCCACCACCCGCTCCGCCACGTCCACGCCCAGGGTGCGGTAGCCGTTGCGCGCGAGCTCCACCGCCAGCGGCAGCCCCACGTACCCCAGCCCCACCACTCCCACCACCGCCGTATTGTCGCCGATCCTCGCAAGGATCTGGTCTTTCGCCGCGCTCATATTGCTGTATTCATACCGATAGAGGCGCCGGGAGCCCCCCGCCGGTGCACGTTCCTGGAGCCGCGAGGAAACCTCAAATTTAGCGGCGCGGCCAATTTACGGCAACCCGAGCTCAGCGGGCCCGCATGGCGCCCTGCCTGCGCGCCGCCAGCGGCGGAACGCATTCGGGCACCAGGGCCAGCAGCCCTTCCAGCGAATCGGCGGTGCTCCCCAGCGCCGCCGCCGCGCCCAGGCGGTCGAGCCCCTGGGTGAGGGCGTCCACGTCCGGCTCGGTGCTCTGCACGATGCGGATCTTCTCCACCTCGGTGGGGATGGTCGCCTCGTAGTCCGACATCAGCTCCTCGTGGAGCTTCTCGCCGGGGCGCAGGCCGGTGAAGACGATCTGCACGTCGTGGTACGGCACCAGCCCGCTGAGGCGGATCAGGTTCTCCGCCAGCTCCACGATGCGCACCGGCTCGCCCATCTCCAGCATGCATATCCGCTCGGCGGCGTCGGGGAGCGCCGCGGCCTGCAGCACCAGCTGCACCGCCTCGGGGATCGTCATGAAGTAGCGCGTGACGTCCGGATGCGTCACCGTGAGCGGCACCTGCGCCGCCAGCTGGCGCTTGAAGAGCGGGATCACGCTGCCGTCAGACCCCAGCACGTTTCCGAAGCGCACCGCCCGGAAGTCGCAGTTGGAGCTGCGCAGCGCCGGCCACCCCAGCACCAGGTGCTCGGCCACGCGCTTGGTGGCGCCCATCACGCTGGAGGGGTTGACCGCCTTGTCGGTGGAGATCAGTACGAAGCGCTCCGCGCCGAAGCGGGCGGCGCACTGGGCCACGTACAGGGTGCCGAAGATGTTGTTGCGCACCGCCTCCACCACGTTGCTCTCCATGAGCGGCACGTGCTTGTAGGCGGCGGCGTGAAAGACGAACTCCGGGCGGTAGCGGTTGAAGATCCGCTCCATCCGCACCTGGTCCGTGACGTCGGCCACCACGGGGATCACCGTGAGGGTGGGGTGGGTGGCCGCGAGCTCGTTGTGGATGAAGTAGAGCGGGCTCTCCGCCTGGTCCAGCACGATGAGGCGCGCGGGCTGCAGCCGCGCGATTTGCCGCGCCAGCTCCGAGCCGATGGAGCCGGCGCCGCCGGTCACCATCACGGTGCGCCCTTCCAGGTCGGGGTTGCGGCCGTCCAGCGGCAGGTCCACCGTCTCGCGCCCCAGCAGGTCCTCGATCTGTACGTCGCGCACCTGCGTGACGCGGGCGTGCCCCTCGATCATCTCGCGCATGGACGGGATGATCTTGAACTCAACCCCGGCGTCAAGGCACACGTTGACGATCCGCCGGATCTCGTCGCCCGTGGCGGAGGGGATGGCGATCACCAGGAGCTGCGCGTCCACCTTGAGCGCCAGGTCCTTGATGTCGCGGGTGGAGCCCAGCACCGGCACGCCGTGCAGCCGCATTCCGCGCTTGGCCAGGTCGTCGTCGGCAAGGGCAACGGGAAAGATGTCGATGCCGCCCTCGCGCTGGCACTCGCGCACGAAGCGCTCGCCGCCCACGCCGGCGCCGATGATGAGGGCGCGCTTGCCGTGGCGCGGGCGCCAGGGGATCAGCCGCTCCTCTCGGAAGGCGCGCACCCCGAACCGCACTCCGCCGAACATCAGGATGGCGCTGATCCAGTCCAGCGCGACCACGGAGCGCGGGTACCCGTCCAGCATGCCGGTGAAGAAGAGCGAAGCGAGCAGGAGGGCGGAGCTGAGGGTGACGGCCTGCACCAGGTCGATCAGGTCGCGCATCCCCACGTGGCGCCACCACCCGCGGAAAAGCCCAAAGACCCCGAACGCGGCGAAGCGCCCGGCCAGCACGAACGGCAGGGTGTTCCAGAATATTACTTCCATTTCCTTCGGCACCCCCAGGTCGAAGCGGAGGCCGAAGGCAAACCGGTACGCGATGGGAATGAGCAGCAGGTGCAGCGCGAAGATCAGCGGACGCCGGAACCGGATGAGGATTGTCGGGAGCATTCAGCCATCGCCTAAGGGACGTTCCACCGGGGCCGGGCAGCCGCAGGGGGGCATCCTCGTCAAACCAGAACTCAAAGAACGAATCACGTCCGCCGATGTGCACGGAGGGCACGGAACCCTGCCAGGCAGGGCAGGCGCGGGGCGATGCGTCCAGACCACATGACGCGTGCGCGGGGCCGGGGGTCACACTGTCCAGGTGCCCGCCCGGCGCGGCGCGGGGGTGCTGCACGTACCGCGCCGTGCCGTGTCCGTCTCCCTCGGCGCCGGGGGGGCCCGGGCTGGGGGAGCGCTCGGCCCGCCGCGAAGGTGCACAAGATAAGCGGTTTGCACCCCAGCGAACAGCCCGTTGCGCTGTGCCGGAGAACAGCTGGTCTCACGCGGAGGCGCGGAGGACGCGGAGGGGAAAGCAAGAGGGATGTCACGCGAAGGCGCGAAGACGCGAAGAAAAGGACGGAAACACTTTCTTTGCGCCTTCGCGCCTTTGCGTGAGACCATTTCCTTCGATGCCACGCCCTCGTTCTCCCCCTCCGCGTGAGGCATCCGTGGCGGCCCTCACTCCATGCAGAGCCGAAGCTGCTCCCGCCAGTGGGGGAGCGCCACGTGGAGCTCGCGGGCGGCGCGGCCGCTGTCCAGCACGGAGTAGCGGGGGCGCGGGGCCGGCGTGGGGTACTCCGCCGTGGCGATGGGCACCACGCGGCGGGCCCGCTGCCGCTCGCGGGCGGGGTCGGCGGCCAGGATCGCTTCCGCGAAGCCGTGCCAGCTCGTCTCGCCCGCGGCCGCCAGGTGGTATATGCCGCCCGCGGCTTCCTGGATCTCCCACCCGCGCCCGGCGCGAAAGGGCGCCAGGATGGCGGCCGTCGCCTCGGCCAGCATGCGGCTCCAGGTGGGGGCGCCCACCTGGTCCGCCACCACGCGCAGCTCGTCGCGCTCGTGCGCCAGGCGCAGCATGGTGCGCAGGAAGTTGTGGCCGCGCGTTCCGTACACCCAGCTCGTGCGCAGCACCAGGTGCGCCCCGCCGGCCGCCGCCACCGCCTCCTCGCCCTCGCGCTTGGTGCGTCCGTACACTCCCAACGGCGCGGCGGGGTCGTCTTCCGTGTACGGAGCGCCCTTGGAGCCGTCGAAGACGTAGTCCGTGGAGAAGTGCACCAGCGGCACGCCGGCCCGCGCGGCCTCCTCGGCCAGGATCCCGGGGGCCACCGCGTTCAGGGCGCGCGCCAGCTCCGGTTCCTCCTCGGCGCGGTCCACCGCCGTGTGGGCGCCGGCGTTCACCACCAGCGCGGGCGCCGCGTGGCGGAAGCCGCGGCGGATGGAGTCCGGGTCCGCCAGGTCCAGCGCGCTCCGTGGCGGCGCCACAACCTCGGCCACCGGGGCCAGCGCGCGGGCCAGCTCCCACCCGACCTGCCCCGTGCCGCCGGTGAGGAGGATGCGCGGCCGGATCACCCCCCCTCCCCCCAGCGCGGAAGCCGCTCGCGCGGCAGGTCGCGGAGCCGCGCCCCGCCCTCGTCCTTGGCCGAAACCAGCGGCGCCGCGCCGGGCCACTCGATCGCCAGGTCGGGGTCGTTCCACAGCAGGGTCGACTCGGCCTCGGGGCGGTACACGTCGGTGCACTTGTACGAGAAGAGCGCCTCGGCCGAGGTCACCAGGAAACCGTGCGCGAACCCCGCGGGCACCCAGAGCTGCCAACCGTTCTCGTCGCTCAGCGTGTACCCCGCCCAGCGCCCGAACGTCGGGGAGCCCACCCGCACGTCCACCGCCACGTCCCACACCTCCCCGCGGAGCACGGACACCAGCTTTCCCTGCGGGCTGGGCTCCTGAAAGTGGAGCCCCCGCAGCACTCCGCGCGTGGAAAGGGAGACGTTGTCCTGCACGAAGCGGTCGGGGATCCCCGCCGCCGCGTAGCGCTCCGCCCGCCACGTCTCGCGAAAGTAGCCGCGCTCGTCGCGAAAGACGGGGGGCTTCAGCAGGAGCACGCCGGGAAGCGCCGTTTCCTCGGCGGTCATCCGTGCGGCCGCCCGTCCAGCAGGCTCAGCAGGTACTCGCCGTAGCCGCTCTTGAGCAGCGGCGCGGCCAGGCGGCGGAGCTGCGGCTCGTCGATGAAGCCGGACCGGTAGGCGATCTCCTCGGGCGCCGCCACCTTGAGCCCCTGCCGCTTCTCGATGGTCTCGATGAAGTTGCTGGCCTGCTGCAGCGACTCGTGCGTCCCCGTGTCCAGCCACGCCATCCCCCGCCCCAGCAGCTCCATGTGCAGCTGACCGCGGCGCAGGTACTCCAGGTTCACGTCGGTGATCTCGTACTCGCCGCGCTTCGACGGCCGCAGCGCCGCGGCGATCTCCAGCACCTCGTTGTCGAAGAAGTAGAGCCCCGTCACCGCGTACGGCGACTTCGGGTCGAGCGGCTTCTCCTCGATGGAGACCACCCGCCCGCCCGCGTCCACTTCGGCCACTCCGTAGCGCTCGGGATCGCGCACGTGGTAGCCGAAGACGGTGGCCCCCTCCGGCCGCTCCGCCGCCGCGTGCAGCAGCTCGGTGAGGCCGTGGCCGTAGAAGATGTTGTCGCCCAGGATCAGCGCCACCCGGTCGCCGCCCACGAAGCCGCGCCCGATGGTGAACGCCTGCGCCAGCCCCTCGGGGCGCGGCTGTTCGGCGTACTCGAAGCGCACTCCCCACTGCTCGCCGTCGCCCAGGAGCTCGCGGAAGCGCGGGATGTCGGCGGGGGTGGAGATCACCAGGATCTCGCGGATCCCCGCCAGCATCAGGGTGGAGAGCGGGTAGTAGATCATCGGCTTGTCGAACACGGGCAGGAGCTGCTTGCTCACCACCCGCGTGATCGGGTACAGCCGCGTGCCGGAGCCGCCGGCCAGGATGATCCCCTTCATGCCCCCGCCCCCACCACGCCCAGCCGCTCCAGCTGGTACGAGCCGTCCATCACCCGCCTGCACCACTCGCCGTTCTCCAGGTACCACGCCACCGTCCTCCGCAGCCCGCTCTCGAACGTCTCCGCCGGCGCCCATCCCAGCTCGGCGGAGATCTTTGCCGTGTCCACCGCGTAGCGCCAGTCGTGCCCCGGCCGGTCCTGCACGAAGGTGATGAGTGATTCGTACGGCGCCGCGCCGGGCGCCAGCTCGTCCAGGATGGCGCAGATGGCGCGCACCACCTGCAGGTTGCTTCGCTCGCTGCCGCCGCCCACGTTGTACGTCTCGCCCGGGCGCCCGCGCTCCAGCACGGCCAGCAGCGCCCGCACGTGGTCTTCCACGTACAGCCAGTCGCGCACGTTGCCGCCGGTGCCGTACACGGGAATGGGGCGCCCCGCCAGCGCGCTGAGCACCACCACGGGGATCAGCTTCTCCGGAAACTGGTACGGCCCGTAGTTGTTGGAGCAGTTGGTCACCAGCACGGGAAGCCCGTACGTGTGGTGCCAGGCGCGCGCCAGGTGGTCGGACGACGCCTTGCTGGCCGAGTAGGGCGAATTGGGCTGGTACGGGGTCGCCTCGGTGAACTTCCCCTCCTCTCCGAGAGACCCGAACACCTCGTCGGTGGAGACGTGCAGGAAGCGGAAGCGCTCGCGCTCCTCCCCGGCAAGCGAGTCGCGGTGCCGGCGGGCCGCCTCCAGCAGCACGTACGTCCCCACCACGTTGGTCTGGATGAAGGGCGCCGCGCCCTCGATGGACCGGTCCACGTGCGACTCGGCCGCCAGGTGCATCACGGCGTCGGGACGGTGCTCCGCGAATACCCGCGCCACCTCGTCCGCGTCGCGGATGTCCACCCGCTCCAGCACGTGGCGCGGGTGGGGGAGCACGGGGGCGAGCGAATCCAGGTTCCCGGCGTAGGTGAGGCTGTCCACGTTCACCACCCGGTGCTCCGTGCGGGCCAGGAGGTGGCGCACCAGGGCCGAGCCGATGAAGCCGGCGCCGCCGGTCACGAGAATGCCGCGGGTCATCGAATGGGGGCTGGGGTGCCGCTCGTGCGCGCTCGCCGCGCTCAGAGCCTGGAGACGATCGTGACCGCGATCGTGGTGGCGGTGGAGATGAGGGCGGCCACCAGCACACCGCTGTTGCGGTCGGCCCAGGAGCGCTCGCCCACGTAGAGCTGGTCGCCGGAGCGCACGTCCAGCGTCACCAGCGTGGAGCCCGCGGTCACCCGCTCGTACAGCACGCGCCCCTCGCGCACCAGGCGGATGCGGCGCAGGTTGCCGTTGACGTTGGCGCCGCCGGCCAGCGCCAGCACCCCGTTGAGGGTGAGCGTGGGGTCCACGTTGAAGATCCCCGGCCGGTTTACGAAGCCCAGCACCTGCACCCGCCGCAGCGGCGTGATGCTGATGGACGGGTTGCGCAGGCTCACCCGGTACAGGGCCAGGAGCTGCTCGCGCAGCGCGTCCAGCGGCATCCCCGTCACGAAGCGCTGGCCGATCTTGGGGAGCGTCACGGTGCCGTCGGTGCCCACCAGGAACTCGCCGCTCAGGTCGGGCTCCCTCCAGATGCGCACCTGCAGCAGGTCGCCCGGCATCAGCGGGGGAAGGCCGGCCGGCAGCGCCGCGACGGGCGGGGGAAGGGTGTCCGCCGGCACGGTGGTCTGAGCGCGCGCCGGCGCCTGAACGGCCGCCAGGGCCAGCAGGACCGCCAGGAGCCGGAATCGGATGGGGTTCGTCACGGGAGTCCCTTTCTGATTCATGCGAGCCGCGCCGCGTCACATGCCCAGCCGCACGCGGAATACGGTGTTCAGGTTGAACGCGCTGCCGCCCTCCCGGCGGTTCATCTGGTACGCGCCGGTGAGGCCGGCGGTCACGTCGAAGCGCCCCATGAAGCGCAGTGCCTCCACCCCCACGCCGTTCGTCACCTCGGGATCGGGGGTCAGGCGGTCGCGCACGGTGCGGGTGTACGTGAGCGTGGTGCGCCCGCCAGGGGTGTAGCGGTCGAGCGCCACCACCGCCCCGCCGCCGGCGTAGCCGCTGCTGGCGCCCAGGATCTGCCCCCGCTGCGTGTGCCCCTGCCGCGCGCCCGTGTGCCGGTAGAACGCGCTCTGCGGGCGCACCAGGTTCAGGTGCGAGATGCGCGTGTTCAGCACCTCGCCGCGCAGCGAGACCAGCGAGCCGTCGGTCCGCGACCACACCCTCCGCAGCCCCAGGGTGTACCCGGCGTTGTGGTCCGGCTCCAGCAGCACGTCGCGGCGGTCGGCGTTGTGGTCGTCGCGCGCGTACTCGGCGTAGGCCTCCACCCCGTTGCGGGGGTGGTACCAGCGGAAGAAGACGGAGGCGAGCTGGTTGTCCACGTCGCCGCCCTCCACCCCGGTGCCGCCGTTCTCGAGCCCCACCTTGATGAACCCCTCCAGCGGCTTGGTGAAGTTGGCCGCGGTCAGCCCGCCTTCCGGCCACGGGGTGTGGAAGAAGCGCGTGCCCCCCACCTCCAGCGTCGGCAGCCCGCGCGGCACGAACACCGCCACCGCTCCGGACATGAAGCGCCGCGGCTCCACGATCACGGTGTAGGCGGACTGGTCCAGCCTTCCCCACACCAGGCGTCCGTGGAGCCGTCCGATCCCCACGTTCACCGGGCGTGAGGTGCCGGCGAAGGCGTGCGCGAAGCCGCCCGCGTTGTGGCCCAGGATCAGCGGAAGGTCGGCCGCGGGGCCCCAGTGCTGGTTGGCGGCGGAGACCCCGGCGGCGAAGATCGACGCGTCCAGCCGCAGCGAGCTCTGCCCCGGATCCACCCGGCCGTAGGCGCCGTCGCCGAAGCGCTGGGGGAGGTCGATGCTCCCGGGGAAGTCGGGGTCGTTGAACGCGAGCACGCCCCCCTCGCCGGTCTCCTCCAGGTCGAAGTCCGCGTTCTGGGCGATGAACGCCATGGGGGCGACCGTCAGCGAGAGCGCCCCCCACTCCAGCGACGCGCCCCCGTCCGCCGCCACCGTCAGCCCCCGCCCGGCCCACACCGCGCCGTCCTCGGCGCCGTACGGCATGGTGGTGTTGACGATGGCCTGGGCGCCGGGCCTCACCCAGCGCACCCGGGCGCGGCCGGCGCTGTCCGGCGCGAAGCGGTAGCGCCCCTTCCACGGGTGCGCCGAATCGGCGGGCGCCAGGCGCGTCACCTCGCGGGGCGAGAAGCCGCGGATGGCCCACGGGTAGCGCCCGCCCCGGCCGGCCACCTGCAGCACGCGCAGGTAGCTTTCCGCCTCCGATCCCACGAAGACCTCGCCGCGCACGTCGAGCGGGGCCTGCGCGGCCGCGGGCGCAGCCGCCAGCAGGGCGGCGGCCAGCGGCGCGGCCAGGCCGCGGGGCGTGCGAGGGGTGACACGTGCCATCAAGCGCTTCCGTCCTTCTTGGAGAACCGGAGCAGCCACGCCGCCGCCCAGGCGCGGGAGCATGACTGCCCGTACGGTTTTTTGACGATGGGTCGCCCGCGGCGTCACTCCGCCCGGGGGCCGGGCCGCGCCGTCGCGCTGATCCTGCTTGTGCTTACGCGGCCCGCCGTGGTGGACCGCGGCAGGCCGGAATGTTATCCTCTATCGTCCAACAATTCCAGAGGGCTCGGCCCCCGCCCGCGCCCCAACCCCATGGCAATGAAGAAATCGACCGTCTGGCCCGCGTGCTCCGCTCTCGCCTTTGCGCTCGCCGCGGCGCCGCGCACCCTGGGCGCCCAGCTCCCCGCCGGCCCGCCCGCGGACTCCCTGCGCGCCGCGCCCGCCGCGGACACGGCCGCGCCCCCGCGCCAGGCCGCGGAGTGGGTCCCCATCGGCACCCCGGCGGAGGACCGCCTGCGCACGGCGCAGCTGCTGGGCGAGGCGCCCACCGCGGGCTTCCTGATCCGCTCCGTGTCGTCCGCCGCGCCGCCGGAGGGTGAGCAGGGCGCACGGCTCCTGCGGCCGCACGTGCGCGGGGTGTGGAACTCGTACCTTCCCATGGGCGCCAACGACGGCCTGGCGTGGAACGGGCGCGGGGGCACGCTCTACGTCACCACGGGCATCCGCGCCCGCTTCGGCCGGGTGACGGTGATCGCGGCGCCGGAGCTGGCGTACGCGCAGAACCGCGAGTTCCAGCGCATCTACCCGTCCGCGGACCGCAGTTCGTTCGCCCACCCCTTCCACGGACCCGCCTCGCCGCTGGACGCGCCGCTCCGCTTCGGCCCGCGCTCGTACACGCAGGTCTCGCTGGGGCAGAGCTCCGTGACGGCGCGCTTCGGGTCGTTCGCCGCCGGCGGGGCCACCGAGAACCTGTGGTGGGGGCCGGGGATCCGGAACGCGCTGGTGATGAGCAACAACGCGTCCGGCTTTCCGCACCTCTTCGTGCGCACCCGGCCGGAGGGGATCGGCACGCGCTTCGGCACGCTGCAGGGGGAGTGGGTGGCGGGCGCGCTGGGCGAGTCGGCGTACTCGGACGCGGACGACGACGGGCGCACGCTGGCCGGGGTGGCGCTGGCCTTTACGCCGCGCGGCGACCCGGGGCTCACGCTGGGCCTCACCCGCGCCGTGTACCGCACGGGGAGCGGGTGGGGGGCGCCGCTGCGCTTCCTCGACGTCTTCGCCATCGTGAGCCACCCCGAGGCCGCGCGCCCCCCGCGCCTGGAGCAGGCGGCCGCGCGGGCGGACCAGCTCTTTTCGCTCTTCGGCCGCTGGGTGTTCCCGGCGAGCGGCTTCGAGGTGTACGGCGAATGGGCGCGGCAGCAGGGCTTCGGCTCGCTGGGCGAGGTGGTGAGCCGCCCGGGCGCCACCGCCGGCTACACCCTGGGGATGCAGTGGGTGGCCACCGGCGAGCGGCGGGGGCGGATGCGCCTGCAGGCCGAGCTCACCAGCCTGGAGCAGAACGACGCTGTCCGAGGAAGGCGCCAACAGTCGTTCTACACCAGCCTCAACGTGCCGCAGGGGTACACGCACCGCGGCCAGGTGCTGGGCGCCGCCATCGGGCCCGGCTCGTCCGCGCAGTGGCTGGCGGCGGACTACCTGCGGCCGGACTGGCGGCTGGGCGTCTTCCTGGAGCGCACGCGCTGGGACGAGGACGCGCTGGAGCGCATCTATACGCGCAACCCGCGCGGGCACGACGCGCAGGGGCTGGCCGGGCTGCGGGCGGGGCGCCGCATCGGCGGATGGGAGCTGGCGGGCGAGTACTCGTTCGGGCGCCGGCTCAACTGGCTCTTCCAGAACACCGCCCGCTCCTTCTTCGACTTCGAGGCGGTGGACCTGAACGTCTCGTCCTTTTCCCTCTCGGTGAGCCCCGCCCTCCGCTGATCCCGTCCGGCCCCAACCACCCACGGCGATGACCGCGGAGGGGGCACCGTGCTCCCTCCGCGCCCTTGTGCCCGCGCCAGAAACGGCCGTACGGCGGGCCGCGCGGGGTTGCCGCCCCGCCGGAACTCTCCTATCTTTGTTGGTTGCAATTACATGCGCCACCCGACACGCGCAGGGAATCCATGATCGAACCGACGCACGCGCCCCCCCGTGCCGCCGCGGACACCAGCTTGCGAGACCTGTGGAGCACGCTCCGCAGGCGGCGCGGCCTGGTGGCGGCGATCACCCTGGCGGTGGTGGCGCTCACGATGGCGGCCAGCTTCTACATGATGCCCGTGTACGAGTCCGAGGCCGCGGTACGCGTCGTTCCCGAGGAGAGCGCCTCCGGCGGAATGCTGGAGAAGCTGGGCGAGCTGGAGGACCTGGGCGCCCTCACCGGCCTGGGGAGCGACGACCTGGACACGGACCTGGGCATCATGCGCAGCCGCCGCATCGCCGATCCGGTGGCCGAATCGGTCGGACTGCAGGTGGAGCTGCTCTCGCCTCGCCGCGAGCGCAGCGACGTGCTGCGCGTGATCTCCGCGCCGCGCGACCGGGCCGTGGGCGTCTACCGCCTGGACCGGCAGGACGACGGCAGCTACACGATGAAGGTGGAGAAGAGCAAGCAGCACGTCGCGCTTCCGGCGCGCGTGCGGATCGGCGCCCCCTTTACGATGGGCGGCGTGACGCTGGCGCTCAATCCTTCGCTCCGCGCCAAGCCGCCGGCGCGCGTGCGCTTCGAGATCCTGCAGTTCCGCGAGGCGGTGGACGACCTGCAGGACGAGCTCCAGGTGGACCGGCAGGAGAGCGGCTCGCGCCTGGTGGAGCTGGTGTACCGCAACCGCGACCCGCGCGTGGCCGCGGCCGTCGTCAACGGCCTGGCGGACGGCTTCATCGCCTACAAGCGCGCCACCAGCACCACCGAGTCCAAGACCAGCGCCACCGTGCTGCGCGAGCAGGTGGCGACCTACCGCACCCAGCTGGCCGAGGCGGAGGAGCGCCTGCGCAACTTCCGCGAGAGCTCGCGCGTGCTGGCGCCCGAGGCGGAGGCGGAGGCGGAGATCAAGCGCTCCACCGAGATGCAGACGCGCTTCGACGACATGCGCGTGGAGCGGGCCTCGCTCCAGCAGCTGCTGGCCGAGGTCCGCAGCGCCCCGCCCGGAGCCGGCACCGCCGCGTACCGCAAGCTCAGCACCTACCCGTCGTTCCTGGGCAACCACAACGTGCTGGCGCTCATGAACACGCTCAACGCGCTCGACAACGAGCGCGCGGCGCTCCTGGCGCGGCGCACGGAGGCGGACGACGACGTACGCATCCTCACCTCGCGCATCGCGGCCACCGAGCGGCAGATCCTGCGCATCGCCGAGGACTACCTGCGCTCCATCGAGCTCCGCCTGGCCTCGGCCGACCAGGCGCTCGCCAAGGTGGGCGAGGGGATGGCCGCCATGCCCGCGCAGGACATGCAGTTCGTCCGCCTGGTGCGCGACGTCAAGATGCTGAACGACGTGTACCTCCTGCTCCAGGCGCGCCTCAAGGAGGCGGAGATCACCGAGGCCACCACCAAGGACGCCGCGCACGTGGTGGACTACGGCCTGGTGGCGTACGAGCCGGAGTACCCCAAGCCGCTGCTGAACCTGGCGCTGGCGGTGGCGCTGGGGCTGCTGGTGGGCGTGGCGGGCGCCATCATGCGCGACATCGCCGACCCCACCGTGCGCTCCTCGCGCGATGCGTCGGAGGCCACGGGCGGGCTGGCGGTGCTGGGCTCCATCCCGCGCATCCGCACCATCCCGCGGCGGCCGGTGAGCGTGGGGATGCCGCGCGCGCTCGTCTCCGCGGTGCCGGACCGGCTGATCGCCCGCTCCGATCCGCGCCACCCCGCCTCCGAGGCGTACCGCGCCCTGCGCACCTCGCTCGCCCACGGGGCGACGGACGAGACGCCGCGCACGGTGGTGGTCACCAGCGCCCGCGCGGGCGAGGGAAAGAGCACCAGCGCCGCGAACCTGGCGGTGACGCTGGCGCAGCAGGGCACGCGCACGCTGCTGGTGGACGCGGACCTGCGCACCGGGCGCCTGAACGCGCTCTTCGGCGCGCGCCCCGAGCCGGGCTTCGCCGAGGCGCTGCTGGGCCGCACTCCGCTTTCGGAGGCGGTGCTGGAGGTGGCGCTCGACGAATCCGACGTGCCGCTCTACCTCCTTCCCTCCGGCGCCCCGCCGCGCAACCCGGCCGAGCTGCTGGGCTCGGTGCGCATGCAGGCGCTAGTGGAGGAGATGCGTGCCCTGTACGACGTGGTGATCTTTGACGCCCCCGCGCTCTCGGGCCTCACGGATGCCGCGGTGCTGGGCAAGGCCGTCGACGCCACCGTCCTGGTGGTGCGCCCCGGCATGACGGACCGCGACGCGCTGGAGCAGGCCCTCGCGCAGCTCCGCCTCTCGCGCGCTCCCGTCGCCGGCGTGCTCCTCAACGACGTGCTGAACGGCCGCCTCGTCTAGCCGCCATCCGTCGTACAAAAAGGCCTCCCCGCCAACACCGGCGGGGAGGCATTTTTATTTGTGCAAAGCCGTTGACCGAAGTCTCACGCAAAGGCGCAAAGACGCGAAGCAAAGACACGGAAACCCTTTCTTTGCGCCTTCGCGCCTTTGCGTGAGACCTTTTCCTCTGTGTCTCTGTGTAGGGGTTCGACAGTGGTCGCTGACACAGATCGGTAACCAGTTGCCCTACATGAAGATGCAACAAAGCCGCCCCGAAAGCGTGTACAACGCGCCCGGAGCGGCCATAGATGGGTTAAGTCGT
>DASVTZ010000150.1 GCA_036387335.1 Longimicrobium sp. | reverse complement strand
CTCAACAAGCACCGCGAGAGCGGCACCCGCACGCGCGTCACCCACATCGTGGGCGACGTGCGCGGGCGCGCGTGCCTCATCGTGGACGACATGATCTCCACCGGGGGCACCATCGTGGAGAGCGCGGAGGCGCTGCGCGGCGCGGGGGCCAGCGGGCCGATCGTCGTGGCCGCCACGCACGGGCTGCTGATGGGCGACGCCGTCCAGCGCATGGCCGAGCACGGCGTGGAAGAGATCGTGCTCACCGACTCCGTGCCCGCGCGCGGCGCAAATGGGATGCGGGTGCGCACCGTGACGCTGGCGCCGCTCCTGGCCGAAGGGATCCGCCGCGCGGCGGGCGAGCTGGCGACGTCCTGACGAGGAAGACCATGAGCAGCAACGACTTGCGGCGCATCGCGGACGTCGTCCGCGCCGAGGCGCAGCCGCTGGATGGGCACGCGCACGACTACGATGCCCTCTTCGAGCAGATCGGCGACGCGCGCGTCGTGCTGCTTGGCGAGGCGACGCACGGCACGCACGAGTTCTACCGCGAGCGCGCCCGCATCACGCAGCGCCTGATCACCGAAAAGGGCTTCACCGTGGTCGCCGCCGAGGCGGACTGGCCGGACGCCTACCGCGTCAACCGCTGGATCCGCGGCGCGAGCGAGGACACCAGCGCCAACGCGGCGCTCGGCGACTTCCAGCGCTTCCCCACCTGGATGTGGCGCAACGCCGAGATCCTGTCGCTCGTCGACTGGCTGCGCGAGTACAACGACGAGCTGGGAGATGGGCGGCGGCGCGTGGGCTTCTACGGATTGGACCTGTACTCGATGTACACCTCCATATCCGAGGTCCTGCGCTACCTGGACGAGACCGATCCCGAGGCGGCGCAGCGCGCGCGCTACCGCTACGGCTGCTTCGAGCACTTCGGCGAGGACCCGCAGGCGTACGGCTACACGGCGCAGATGCGCATCTCGCAGAGCTGTCAGGACCACGCGCTACAGCAGCTGGTGGACATGCGGCGGCTGGGGATCGCCACCGGCGCGGGCGTCCCTGAGGATGAGCTCTTCTACGCCGAGCAGAACGCCCGCCTCGTCAAGAACGCGGAGGAGTACTACCGCTCCATGTTCTCGCGGCGCGACTCGTCGTGGAACCTGCGCGACTGCCACATGGCCGACACGCTGGACGCCCTCCTGGCGCACTTCGACCGTGCCGGCGATGGCCCCACGAAAGCGGTCGTCTGGGAGCACAACTCGCACATCGGCGACGCGCGCGCGACGCAGATGGGGGCCGAGGGGGAGTGGACGGTGGGCCAGCTCGTGCGGGAGCGGCGCGGCGACGAGGCCTTCCTCCTGGGCTTCACCACGCACACCGGCACCGTGGCCGCTGCGTCGGACTGGGATGCGCCGGTGGAGCACAAGCGCGTCCGGCCGTCGCTGCCGGAGAGCTACGAGGCCGTCTTCCACGCCACCGGCATCCCCAGCTTCTACCTCCCACTCCGGCAAGGCGCCGCGCGCGAAGCCCTGGCCGAGCCGCGGCTGGAGCGCGCGATCGGGGTGATCTACGCGCCGCAGACGGAGCGGATCAGCCACTACTTCGAGGCCATCCTCCCCGACCAGTTCGACGCGGTGGTGCACTGGGACGAGACGCGCGCCGTGGAGCCGCTCGATCCGCCCGCTGGCTGGCCGCGTCGCGAGGCGGCGCCCGACACCTACCCCACCGGGCTGTAGCGGGCCGCGCCGTCGTTGCGTGGCGCGGTCCCAGCACGCAATTTCAATCCGCTGCACGTGCGCGCCCCCGCGGCGCGATCCCCACCCCCACTCCGGAGAGGCAATGCGTTTCCCCCTCAGCATCTCGTTCAAAAAGGTCGCGCTGGCACCCCAGATCTACGTGCGCGACTCGGACGGCCAGCTCCAGCTTTACGTCAAGCAGAAGTTGATGAAGCTGAAGGAAGCGGTCAGCATCTTCGCCGACGAGGCGCAGCAGAAGCTCCTCTACACCGTGCAGGCGGACCGGGTGATCGACATCAAGGCCCGCTACACCATGCGCGACGCGGCGGGCACGGAGATCGGGCACCTGCAGGGGATGGGGATGCGCTCGCTGTGGAAGCTGCACTACCAGATCAGCCGCGACGGTGGCACGGTGTTCGACGTGCGCGAGGACAACGCCTGGGTGAAGGTGCTCGACGGGCTCGTCGGCGAGATCCCCATCGTCGGGCTCTTCACCGGCTACTTCTTCAACCCCAAGTACAACATCACCCGGCCGGACGGGACGCTGGCGCTGCGCTTGATCAAGCAGCCCGCCTTCCTCCAGGGGCTCTTTTCGATCGAGAAGGTGGCCGACCTCACTCCCGAGGAAGAGGGGATGGCGGTGCTCGGCCTGCTGATGATGCTCCTGCTGGAGCGCCGCCGCGGCTGACGCCAACGGAACCCCCGGCGCCCCTTTGCGGTACGGCGCCGGGGGTTTCCTCTTTCACGCACTCGCGGGGAATCGTGGTGAAGAAGCTGCTGTGGATGGCCGTCCTCCTCCTCGCCGGCGCCGCGCGCCCGTTGGCGGCGCAGCCGTCCGCATCGCACCGCGCGGCCATCGAGGAGCTGTTCGCCGCCCTCGGCGCCGAGCGCGAGATGACGGCGGGCGTCGAAGCGGAGATCCGCGCCGCCACCACGCGCAACCCGGCCCTGGCTGAGTACCAGCCGCTGATGCTGGCGCACGCGCGCCGCTACCTGCGCTGGCCGGAGCTCAAGGAAGACTTCATCCGCGCCTACGCGCGCACCTACACGGAGGCGGAGGCGCGCGAGCTCGCCGCCTTCTACCGCACTCCGACCGGCCAGAAGTCGCTGCGCGTGCAGAGCCAGCTCGTGGCCGAGGTGCGGCGCATCACGCAGGACCGGCTTCGGCCGCACGCGCGCGAGCTGACGGACGCCATCGTCGCCCGGGCGCGCGCAAAGGGGCAGGCGCCGCCGCGAGCGCCGTAGGGGACCGCCGGGAATGGGGAATGGGGAATGGGGGGATAGCCAGCGGGGGCTCCGCGAACGAGAATACGGGAGCTCGACACAACGTACCTAGTCACACGGGACACATGCGCATTCACGCTCTTGCCCTGCTACTGCTCGCCGTGCCGGCCGCGGCGCAGCAGCCGCGACAGCTCACCGCAGCGGACTACGCGCGCGCTGAGCGCCGGCTCGCCGCCTACACGACGCCGCTGGTGACCGGGACGGCCGGGCCGCCGACGTGGACGGCGGACGGTCGCTTCTGGTACCGCACCAACACGCCGGAGGGGGCGCGGTACTTCATGGTGGACCCGGCCCGCGGCACGCGCGAGCCGCTGTTCGACCCCGCGCGCCTGACACCGGCGCTAGGGACGGCGGGGGGCGAGATCCCGGCCGGGCAGCTCCCCGTGGTGCTCGATCTCACCGAGGACGGGCGCCGGGTCACGGTGTCCACGCGCGCGGGGCGCTTCACCTGCGACCTGCAGGCGTACACCTGCACCCGCGCCGCCGCCACGCCCGAGGACGCCAGCCTCTCGCCGGACGGGCGCATGGCGGCCTTCATCCGCGACTTCAACCTGTGGGTCAAGGACCTGGGCAGCGGGCGCGAGACGCAGCTGACCACCGACGGCACCAGGGAGTTCGGCTACGCCACCAACAACGCCGGCTGGGTGCACGGCGACGACCCCGTCCTCACCTGGTCGCCCGACTCGCGGCAGATCGCCACCTTCCAGCACGACGCGCGCGGGGCGAGCGACATGTACCTCGTGTCCACCAACGTCGGCGAGCCGAGGCTGGAGGCGTGGAAGTACCCGCTCCCGGGCGACAGCGTGGTCTTCCGCATCCACCGCGTGGTGGTGAACGTGGCCGATGCCGCCCGCCCGCGCGTGGTGCGCTTCCAGATGCCGGCCGACGCGCACCGCTCCACCGTCTCCGACCACGTGCAGTGCAACGGCGGCACCGTTTGCGACCTGCAGTGGTACCCGGACGGCTCCAAGGTGGTGTTCGTCAGCAGCTCGCGCGACCACAAGACCGCGTGGGTGCGCGTGGCGGACGCCCGCACGGGCGAGGTGCGCACGCTGTTCGAGGAGCGCTCGCAGACGCAGGTGGGCGACGCGTCGTTCACCGAGAACCTGTGGCGCATCGTCCCCGGTACCAACGAGCTGATCTGGTGGTCGCAGCGCGAGGGGTGGACGCGGCTCTACCTGTACGACCTGAACACGGGCGCCCTCAAGAACGCCATCACCGCCGGCGAGGGGAACGTGATGGACATCGTGCGCGTGGACGAGCGCGCCCGCACCATCTACTTCACGGCGCAGGGCAAGGAGGCGGGGCGCGATCCCTACTTCCAGCAGCTCTACCGCATCGGCTTCGACGGGCGCGGGCAGACGCTCCTCACCCCCGAGGACGCGCACCACACCGTCTCCATGTCGCCGGACGGGCGCTTCATCGTGGACACGTACTCCACGCCGGACACGCCCCCCGTCACCGTGGTGCGCGACATGAACGGCCGCGTGGTCCGCCAGCTCGAGCGCGCCGACGTCTCGCGCCTCGTCGCCACCGGATGGCGCCCTCCCACGCGCATCCGCATGAAGGCGCGCGACGGCCAGACCGACATCTACGGCCTGATGTTCACGCCCAGTGCCCTCGATTCGACGAAGAAGTACCCGATCGTCAACTACATCTACCCGGGCCCGCAGGTGGGGAGCGTGGGGCCGCGGAGCTTCCTGCCGTCCCGCAGCGACCACCAGGCGCTGGCGGAGCTGGGCTTCGTGGTGGTCGCCGTCGACGGGATGGGAACGCCAGGGCGCAGCAAGGCGTTCGCGGACGCCTACTACGGCCGGATGATCGACAACACGCTCCCGGACCAGATCGCGGGGATGCGCGAGCTGGCGCGGCGCTACCCCTTCATCGACATCGACCGCGCGGGGATCTGGGGCCACTCGGGCGGCGGCTACGCGACGGCGGCGGCCATGTTCCGGCACCCGGAGTTCTTCAAGGTGGGGATCTCCGAGTCCGGCAACCATGAGAACCGCAACTACGAAGACGACTGGGGCGAGCGCTACCAGGGCCTCGTGGTGCGCACCGGCACCACGGACAACTACGCCAACGAGGCCACCCAGACGCACGCCGCCAACCTGCGCGGCAAGCTGATGCTGGCCCACGGCGGGATGGACGACAACGTGCCGCCGTACAACACGTACCTGGTGGTGGACGCGCTGGTGAAGGCCAACAAGGACTTCGACCTGGTCATCTTTCCCAACGCGCGCCACGGCTACGGCGGGGACAGCGCTTACATGATGCGCCGCCGCTGGGACTACTTCGTCCGCAACCTGATGGGCGCCGAGCCCCCCCGCGAATACCAGATGGGCCGCCTCGGCCGCTAACCTTCCCCAAGCACGACTACGCACGGAGCCATCGGGAACCTCCCGGTGGCTCCGTGCTATCTTTCCATTCCCCAATCCCCAATCCCCAATCCCCAATCCCCACATTCCACATCCCCCATTCCCCATTCCCCATTCCCCATTCCCCCTCTCGCGCCTCCCCCCCACCGCGGCTATCGTCGCCCACCACCCCGACTCCCCGCACCGACAGCTCCGGATGGACCAGCAGGCGCAGCCCCGACGCAGGAACCACCTCCCGATCACCATCGCCGTAGTGGTGGTCCTCGCCTGCATCGCGACCCTGCCGTGGGCGTGCCGCGACCGCATCGAGCCGGACCGGCGCTACCCCACCGCCGCCGCCGCGCGCTCCGCCGACGACGCGGGCGAGTGGGTCCCCAGCTTCCTTCCGCCCTCCGCGACGGACATCCACGAGCGCCACGGCGTGGGCCGCCGCTTCGTCCGCTTCTCCGCCGATTCCGCCACCCTCGCGGCGATGTCCGCCACCATGCCTCGCATCGACACGGCGGAGGTCAAGCGCATACCCCTGCCGACGCCGGGGTGGAGCGAATGGTGGCCGATCAGCCCGCGCACCCTGCAGAGCGGCCAGGGCAAGCAGATCCGCGTCCACCGCGTGGACGACCCCCGCGACCGCGGCTACGTCGCCATCGACCCGCGCACCCTCCACGCGTTCTACTGGTCCGTGCCCGCGCGCGCCACGCCGGCAGAGTAGGCGCGACGCGCGGCTACGCCTCGGTGCCGCGGCGCGAAACCTGGGTTCCGAACACGTACCCCAGCAACGCGGTGAGCACCGGCAGGAGGACGTTCACGAGGACCATCTGGACCATCCGGAGCCAGAACTCGCGGAACGCGGTCCGTTCCCCGCTTACGAGCCTGAAGCGGATGGTGTCGAGCGCCGCCGCACCCCTCGCCGGCGACGGGAGTGGGGTCAGCGTGGCTTCCCGACGCCAGAGAAAGGTGATCACGAGCAGCAGAAAGAGCGCGATCAGCCCCAGCACTCCCCACGTGAGATTCACGCCCGCCCGCTCTTTCTCGGATAGCGGGGTGCCGGCGGGAGCTTCGGGCGGAGTCACCAACTCGACTTCCTGAATGTCCAGTGTCGTGCCGTTGTGCGTGCTCATATCGGATCGAGCCTCAGCATCTTCGGGCAGCGGTGGTGAGCTCGGGCATGACGAGCCGGTGGATGTCCTCGCCTTTCGACGTGGACGAGAGGATCACGCGTCCCCTGCTCGCCTCGTCCGCGGCCCAGTTCAAGATGGTCAGCGCGGCACGCCCGACATCGGTCGCACGGTCCACTCCGAGCTTGTCCTGCAACTCCTGGAGGAAGTGGGCGTCCACCGATAGGCGGAGCTCCGTCTCCCTGCGTCCGGTGCGAGCCATGACGGCACCTCGCTGGCGGGTGTGTCCGAAGAATTTCCTGGTTGTCTCCATTTTTCATCCGGTCGCAAGTTCTGGCCCTCGCCGCTTCTCGGCGGACCCTGTTCACACTTCATCCGAAAACCGATGCCCGTATCCGCGGAGTACCGGGAGTACGTCCTGGAGCAGCTCGGGCGCGTGGAGCCCGTGACGGCACGCAGCATGTTCGGCGGGGTAGGGGTATATTCCGGCGGACTGTTCTTTGCGCTGCTGGACGACGACTCGGTGTACCTCAAGGTGGACGACACCAACCGCGCGGACTTCGAAGCCGCCGGGATGGGCCCGTTCCGTCCGTTCGGTGACGACTCGCACGTTATGCAGTACTACGAGCTTCCCGCCGAGCTGCTGGAAGAGCCGGACCGGCTCCGCCCCTGGGTACACAAGGCGCTGGACGTCGCGCGGCGAAAGCGCCGCAAGCGATAGCCGAAACCCCGTGAGGCCCCTCTCATGCGCATCCCTCTCGCGCTGGCCCTGCTGGCCCTCCCCGCCGCGCTCGCCGCGCAGGCCCCCGCGCACCGCTCGCTCCCCCTGGGCGACACCTCCGTCACCATGGCGGGGGAAAAGGTGCTGCTGACCCACACCGTCGCCCGCTCGCGCGAAGGGATCGAGAGCGGCCTGGAGCGCCAGGACGGGCTGCAGGGCACCGCCCGCAGCGAGTTCGACCAGGACCTCCCCCGCAGCTACACCGTGCTCTGGACGAGCGCGGACACCGCCATCGCTCTCCAGGTGCAGCGGCGCGGCACCCGGCTCCAGGTCTCCGGCGCGCGCACGGCGACGGTCCCCATCCCCCGCAACACGCGCTGGGCCATCGCGGACCTGGGGATGGACGAGCACCTGATCCCCACGCTGCGCACCATCCCGGAGGGGACGCAGGGCGTGCCCTTCGCCGTGTTCCGCCCGTACTCCGACCGCTGGGACCGGCTCACCGTCTCCGTGATCGGCCTGGTGGGCGCCACCGTCATCCAGCTCCAGTCCGAGACGGGGGAGATCGGGCGCTACATCGTCACCGAGACGGGCGACCTCCTCTACGGCGAGGCGCTCCAGCCGGGCACGGACACGCTCACCTCGCGGCGCGTCCCCAGCGCCGGCAGTCGGCGCGACGAGCGGCTCCAGGACCTGCTGACGCTCGCGCGCAATCACGCGGGTACCCGCCCCAGCCAGTAGCACGCCACTACTGGACAGCCTTTCCCGCGCCCGCGTCCGTCTCAGAGGCGGGCGCGGGCGGGCGGCGCACGGATGGCGCCGCATTGGCCCGCAAGTAAGGGCTTGTGGAGAGCGCGCGCAGGAGATAGTCTACCCAGTGTAACCGAATCGAAAATGGACGGACCGCGCACCGCGCGGCCAAACCGGGGGCCGGCGCTTGACCGCGCCCCCGAGGGACGCTGCGTCCCTGGACACCCTGCGCGAGGCGGCGCGGCTCTTCGTCGACTCGACTTCGCTGCGCCAGGCGGCCCGCGACATCGGGATGAGCCCCACCGGGCTGCGCGGCTTTCTGGACGGCGCCGATCCGTACGTGAAGACGGCGCGGAAGCTGGCCGAGTGGTACGTGCGCGAGGCCGGCCGCCAGCAGACCGACCTCACCGTCGAGACGGCGGCCGCCGCGCTGGACCTGCTTACCAAGCACCTCCCCGTGGCGCGCCGCGACGCCGCTGCCGCGGAGCTGGTGGAGGTCCTCCATCGCCACTGCAGCCGCGGCGGGACCACGCCGCCCGAATGGCTGACGGAGCTCCGCCGGAGCTACGCCGCCGATTCGCCGTAGCCTCGCCACGCCCGCTCCGCGCCCCATCATATGGCCGGCGCCTCCTTCTCGTGGCCATCCCGCGGCGCGCCCTCCTGCCACGGCGGTACCAGCTCGACGAGCGACCGGGCCTGCCCCTCCCAGTCTCCCGCGCGCCCCGCGAGCTGGGCGGCACGGCGCAGCCACGTCTCGGCCTCCTCCTCCCTGCCATGCGCGCGCAGGAGCCTTCCAGCGGCCCAGGCGTAGCGTCCCTGGTCCGGCCATGCGCGCGCCGCCGCCTCGGCGAAGGCGAGCCCCGCCGCCACCGCGCCGCTCTCCAGCGCCCACTCGGTCACGCACAGGCACGCCCAGGCCACGCGCTCCGGCTCCGGCCCCTCCGCCTCGGCCAGCTCGCGCGCCAGCACGGCGAGGGGAAGCCGCGCGCCGGGGTCCCAGCTCGCCAGGAGAAGCTCCCGCTCCCACTCCGCCATGGCGCCCGCGTCCACCCCCGCCGCTCCCTGGTCCACCCAGCGCAGGACGGCGCGCAGCCCCCGCTCGATGGCGGCGGTCGCTGCGCGGTCGGCTGGCGGAGGCTCCGCACCGGGGCCGCCCTGGGGCGCTGGATCCATGACGTTCACTCTGTTCAGGTGTCGTATCTTTCGGCGCAGTTTAACGCGCCCGACGCGTGTCCGTCTACCGTGTTTTTGGAGCGCCCCACACGCGCCATCTGTCGCACCTGAAAATGGCTTGTGCCGGACGCGCCCGCCGGATACGTTTCTGCTGTCCATTCCGTCCACCCGCACCGCGAACCGCCATGGATGAAACGCTCCCCACCAGCATCGACCGCCTGCGGGAAAGCGTCGCCATCCGGGTGCATCTCACCTCGCTGCGGGCGGTGGCGCGGCAGGTGGGGATGAGCCCGTCTGGGCTGGAGAAGTTCATCGCGGGCGGGATGCCGTACTCCAACACGCGCCGCAAGCTGGTGGAGTGGTGGTATCGCGAGGGCACCCAGCCCCACTCGGAGCTTTCCGCGGACAGCGTCGCCGTGGCCCTCGGCACCCTTGTCCGCGACCTCCCGCCGGACCGCCGCGAGCGCACCCTTCGTGAGCTGGTGGGCACGCTACGGGAGCTGTACGAGGCGCATGGGACGCCGGTGCCGTCGTGGTTGGGGGAGAGGGCGGGGGATGGGGAATAGGGAATGGCAGGGGACAGAGGACGGCCCGCCGCGACAGGTGTTGAGGCGGGCCGATGTCGTGGTGCGTTGCGGGCGGCGGAGCGGGGTTGGGCACGGGCGGCCACGCGGGGCCGC
>DASVTZ010000149.1 GCA_036387335.1 Longimicrobium sp. | reverse complement strand
ACCTTCCCGGGGAGCCGCTCGTCAACGCCTGCCCCACCTACACGCGACAGGGCGTCGAATCGCCCGATGTGGTTGCGCTGCGCAACTGGTCCACCGCCGATCTCCAGCCGCTCGCCGAGGAGGCAGACCCGATGTGGACGCTGCGGCGGCTGCTGGACTCGCCCACTGTCGCGTCGAAGCGCTGGGTGTACGAGCAGTACGACAGCACCGTGCGGACGAACACCGTTGTCGGGCCGGGCTCCGACGCGGCGGTGCTGCGGCTGCGCGGCACCAACAAGGCGATCGCGGCGACGGTGGATTGCAACGCGCGCTACGTGTATCTCAACCCGTATCGCGGCGGTCAGATCGCCGTGGCCGAGGCGGCGCGCAACCTGGTTTGCTCCGGCGCCCTGCCCCGCGCCGTAACGGACAACCTCAACTTCGGCAATCCGCTGAAGCCGGACGTCTACTTCCAGTTGGCCGAGTCGCTGCGCGGCATCGGTGAGGCGTGCACCGTGCTGGCGACGCCGGTCACGGGCGGCAACGTGTCGCTGTACAACGAGAACCCGCGCGGCGCCATCTTTCCCACCCCGACCATCGGCATGGTCGGCGTGGTGGATGACCTGGCGCATGTCACCACCGTCGCCTTCAAGGGCGAGGGCGACGTGATCGGGCTGCTGGGGACGAACCGCGACGAGCTGGGCGGGAGCGAGTATCTCAAGGTCGTCCACGGCCGCCTCGCCGGCGACGCGCCCGCGCTCGATCTTGAGGCGGAGGCTGCGCTTCAACGCGCGCTCCTCGCCGCCATCCGCGGGGGGCTCGTGCGTTCCGCGCACGACACGGCCGAGGGCGGCCTTGCCGTCACGCTGGCGGAGTGCGCGTTCGCGGCGTCCCCCGCGTGCGGGGTGGATGTGGAGCTCGAGGACGACATCCGCCAGGCCGCTCTGCTGTTCGGCGAGACGCAGAGCCGCGTCGTAGTCTCCTGCCGTCCCGACGATTGGGAGCGGCTCGCGGCGGTGATGGCGGAGCACGGCGTCCCCGCGGCGCGCATCGGCACGGTGGGCGCGGCGGGCGGGCGTTTCCGCATCGTCACGCGCGGCGGGGTGCTGGATGCGCCCGTGGCGGAGCTGGTCGAGGTGTACGAGTCCGCCATCCCACGCCGCATGGACGGCAGCGTCGGCGACATCGTGACGTCGCTGCGGTCCGAGGTGCAGAACGGGCAGGAGTAGCGGGCAACGGTGCAGCGTCACACCCCCCTGTCATCCTGAGCGACGCGCGGCTCCGTACTCGCCTCGTCTCCAGACTCTCGCGCGGAGCGAAGGATCTACTGCGCGTGGCGAGGGACTGGCAGCGCGAACTGATCTCCTGCCGCGCCGGCTAGATCCTTCGGGCGCCGCACGAACGGGGGAGCACGGCGAGATCTGGGTGGGCGGCTTCCTCAGGATGACAAAAGGAGAGGAGGGACCATGGAGGCGGTACAGATCATGACGCCGGCCGGGGCGGTGGTGGAGCTGCTGGGGGAGGCGTTCGAGGGGCCGCGGGATCCGAGATCTACGTGGTTCGTGAGCAACGCGCCGGACTCCGGGATCTTTGGGACGCTGGCGGGGCTCACGCCGCAGGAGGCGTCGCGGGCGCCGGGGCCGGGACGGAGGAGCGCGGCGGCGCACACGTCGCACCTGGCGTTCAGCCTGCGCGTGAGCGCGGCCAGGCTCCGCGGCGAGGAGCCGGCGGTGAACTGGGCCGAGAGCTGGGCCGTCTCCAGCGTGGACGCGCGGGGGTGGGCGGGGCTCCGCGCATCGCTGCGCGCCGACTACGACGCCGCCCGCGCACAGCTCGCATCGCGCACGGAGTGGGACGCGGAGGCGCTGGCCGGCGCCATGGCGATGGTGGCGCACTGCGCGTACCACCTGGGCGCGCTGCGTCAGATCGTGCACCCGCCCGCGCACGATCCGCATCGCTGAAGCGCACACCGGCGGCGTAGCGGTGTACGCAGGGGCCACCGCGCGAAGGAACGCAACGGACACCGAGGAAGCAAACGGCATGTGTGGAATCGCAGCGGTCTCTGGCACGCCCGAGGCCGCGAAGCTCGTTTACCTGGGGATGTACTCGCTCCAGCACCGCGGCCAGGAAGCCGCCGGCATCTCCACGTACGACCGCGTCACCGGCGCCAGCCACCGCCATCGCGCGCCGGGGCTGGTGTCGGAAGGCTTCAGTGAGAAGGTGCTCGCGGGCCTTCCCGGGGACGTGGCGCTGGGGCACATCCGCTACTCCACGGCCGGAGGCGCGGGGCTCAAGAACTCGCAGCCGATCCGCGTGCGCTACCGCGAGGGGCAGCTCGCGCTGGTGCACAACGGCAACCTCACCAACGCCAACGAGCTCCGCGGGCGGCTGGTGAACGACGGCGCCCTCTTCCAGAGCGACATCGACAGCGAGGTGATCGTCCACCTGATCGCCCGCTCCCCGCGCGAGGGAGTGGAGGCGCAGATCGACGACGCCCTGTCGCAGCTCACGGGGGCGTTCTCGCTGCTGATCATGGTGAACGACACGCTCTACGCCGCGCGCGACCCGCTCGGGTACCGCCCCCTCGTCATCGGCCACCTGCCGGACGGCGGAATCGTGCTGGCGTCGGAGAGCTGCGCGCTGGACATCATGGGCGCCCGCTTCGTGCGCGACGTGGAGCCCGGCGAGGTCCTGCGCATCCGCGGCAGCGAGATGACGAGCCTGCGCCCGCTACGCCCCGAGGGCGAGCCGCAGCCGTGCGTCTTCGAGCTGGTGTACTTCGCCCGGCCGGACACCCACCTGTGGGGCTTCTCGGTGGATCGCGCGCGCCGCGAGTGCGGCCGCACCCTGGCCGACGAGCACCCCGCCGACGCAGACATCGTGATCTCGGTGCCGGACTCGGCGAACTCCGCCGCGCTGGGCTTCGCGGAGCGGAGCGGCATCCCCTTCGAGCTGGGGCTGATCCGCAACCACTACGTCGGGCGCACCTTCATCGAGCCCTCGCAGGCGGGGCGCGACTTCAAGGTGCGCATGAAGTACAACGCCGTGCGCGAGATCCTGAACGGAAAGCGGGTCGTGGTGGTGGACGACTCTCTCGTGCGCGGCACGACCAGCCGGGGCCTGGTGAACATGCTCCGCGAGGCAGGCGCCCGTGAGGTCCACTTCCGCCTCGCCTCACCCCCGGTGCGCCACCCCTGCTTCTACGGCATCGACATGCCCACGAAGGAGGAGCTGATCGCCGCCAACAAGAGCACCGACGAGATCCGCGCCTTCCTGGGCGTCGACTCGCTCGGCTACCTCTCGTCCGAGGGGATGCTGGACGCGGTGAGCGACGCCGGCACCTTTTGCACCGCCTGCTTCAGCGGCGACTACCGCGCGCCGCTGGTAGACCAGAAGCGCGGGTTCGCGATGAGCTCGCATTGTTAGGGAAGTGCTAAGTGCTGAAGTGCCAAGTGCTGAACAGAAGTGCGTTAGTGCGTTAGTGCGCTGGTCACTTAGCACTTAGCACTTAGGACTTAGGACTTCTTTATTCCAGCTTGTGTGAGTGGCCCCTGCGCCCCATCCTGATGCACGCGGCAAGGCGCCGCGCTGACCGAATACACTGAGAGGCTTTATGCAATACCGCACCTATCCCAACACCGACATCACCGTCAGCGAGGTGGGATTCGGGCTGTGGACGCTCGCCGCGGGGTGGTGGGGCGAGTTCACGGACGACGAGGCCGTCGCGATGCTGCACCGCGCGCACGACCTGGGGATCACCCTCTTCGACTCCGCGGACACCTACGGCAACGGGCGCGCGGACGAGCTGCTGCGCCGCGCCTTTGGCGACCGGCGCGACCGGGTGGTCATCACCACCAAGGTGGGCTACGACTTCTACAGCCACCCCGACGCCCGCCGCGGCCAGCAGGAGATCCCCCACAGCGCCGATCCGGAGTACCTGCGCTTCGCCGTCGAGGAGTCGCTCAAGCGCCTGGGTACGGACGTGATCGACATCGTCTCCTACCACAACGCGCACGAGGAGCACGTTCCCAACGATGTCATCTGGGAGACGCTGGAGACGCTGCGGCAGGAGGGGAAGATCCGCGCGTGGGGCGGCGCGCTGGGGCCATCCAACGGCTACCTGTTCGAGGGGCTGGACCTGATCCGCGAGCGCCGCGCGCAGAACCTCCAGCTCATCAACAACATCCTGGAGCCATTCCCCGGCCAGATCCTCACCGAGGCCGCCGAGCAGAGCGGACGCACGGGGATCCAGGTGCGCGTGACGCACTCCAGCGGGATGCTGGAGGGGAAGTACACGGCCGACACCGAGTTCGCCAAGAACGACCACCGCCGCCACCGCCCGCGGAGCTGGCTGATCAACGGCCTGCAGAAGCTGGAGTCGCTGCGCTTCCTGCACGAGGGGCGCGGGATGACGCTGGGGCAGGCATCGCTCAAGTGGCTCCTCGCCTCGCCGGTCGTGATGACGACGCTCCCCAACATCTACAACGTGGAGCAGCTCGAGGAGTTCGCCGCGGCCTCGGACCTCCCCGATCTCACCGCCGACGACCTGTCGCGCATCGCCGAGCTGCAGCGCACCAACTTCGGCGTACACGAGGAGCACATGCGCTACAAGGGCACCATGCAGCGCGATGGCGAGCCGCTCGGCCCCGTGTACCGCTACGAGGGCGACGGGTACCCGGTGGTCGGCGCGGAGATGGTGGCGGCGGACTGAGGGCCCCCACCCCCAGCGTCGCTCCGCGACGCGTCCCCCTCCCCCGAAACTGCCCGGGGGAGGGGGTTCTTACGTACATGGGGTGCGGGGCGGCAGGGTTCCTTGCGGCGGAGGGCACGGGCAGCCACGCGGGGCTGCCCCTACGGGGTTCGGGTGCGATGGCGGGGATCGCGGCAGGGGCAAGGGTGGGCAGACACGCAGGTCTGCCCCTACGGCATCGCGCGGTGCCCACGCCCCCTCTCTCGATAACGGCGAGGGCGCAGCCCTCTCCGTTATCGGGAGAGGGGGCAGCGAGGAACGAGCGGGGGTGAGGGCCCCACGAACTCCGCGTACAGCTCCTCCAGCACGCGCTCCGGATCGTCGCACAGGCCGCCGTGGATGGGGGAGCTCTGGATGATGTCGGAACGGAGGGCGGTGAGCCAGTGGAAGCGCTCGGAGGGCGGTACCAGGGCGACGGGGCCGTACTCCGGCGCGCCTTCGCAGATGCCGCGCAGGGAGCGCAGGTAGCGCGAGAGGAGCTCGGTGTCGGTGCTCGGAAACAGGGGCGCGAGGTCGGCGGGGTCGGTGAGGATGCGGATGCCGAGGAAGCCGGCGGTGCGCGCGTGGACGAGGACGCCGACGTTTACGAACGTGCCCAGGTGCACGCGCGGCACCACGCGCACGACGGCGAAGTTGTACGAGATCCAACCCTCCGCGCTCATCGGCGGGCGGAGAGCGGGCGGGGCGGCTCGCGCAGCAGGCGGTCGCGCGCGGCGATGGCCTCGGCGGCGAAGGCGCGGGGGGCACGGAGGCGCGCGCCCAGGTAGTCGCAGTAGCGGCGCCGCGCGGCTTCGGGGGCGTCGAAGTCGCCCGAGCTGAGAGGTCCGGCCAGGAGCTCGTCGGGGACGCGGGCGAGGACGCCGGTGAGCGCGTCATCGGTGAGGCGCGCGGCCATGGCGGCGTCGGTTTCCCCCAGGCCGTCGGCGGCGCGCAGGAGGATGTGGTCGCGGATGAGCGGAAAGGGCGCGCGGGCTCGCGCCTCGTCCACCGTGGCCCAGTTGTGGTGCGCGTAGAGGGCAGCGCCGTGGTCGATGAGCCAGGGGCGCCCATCCCAGATCATCAGGTTGGGGTTGCGCGCGCTGCGATCCGGGTTCGTGACCAGCGCGTCGAGCCAGACCAGGCGCGACGCGAGCTCCGCGCTCACCAGGTGCCCGGCGGCGGCGAGGTCGAAGTTCAGGGCGCCTTCCAGGTAGCGCAGCCCCACGTTGGGACCCTCGCTGGCGCGGAGGAGGTCCTGGATCTCGGGATCGGGCTCCGCGCGGCCGAATGCGGGGAGGAGTTCGATGCGCGCCAGTTCGGGGACGGGCAGCTCCAGCTCAAGCGCCAGGAGGCCGACGATCAGCTCGGCGACGAGCGCCTTGGGCCCCTGCCCCGCCCCGCGGAACTTGACTACGAACATCCCGCCGCCGTCCGTATCAACCACGGCGGGGAGCGAGCCGCCCTCGCGGAGCGGGACGAGGTACCGCGTGGCGGTGTATTGGGGAAGCTGGGGCACGCGGTCGCCTCCGGGCGAGGTGGGGTCGGCCGCGAGCGTCGCGGCATCGCGAAGGTAAGCGGCGGCGCGTGAAAAGGGGAGAGCGGGAGCGCTTGACACCACGCCGCCCCCAAGCAAGATGCGGCACACCCATCCGCCCCCGCATCCATCGCCAGCCCGTGACCCGCCTCGCACGGAGCCACAGAGGAAACAGCGAGAAAAGAAAAGGGTGCAGTTCCCTCTGTGCCCTCGATTTTTCCTCTGCGTCTCTGTGTGAAACGCTGTTTGAAGGACTTGCGCGAGGAGCCGAAGCTTCCAATCTTGCTCCCCGTGCTACTCTCCCGGGTAGCAAGAGCACAATCCGCAGAACGCCCCCAGGAGAACGCGATGGAAGCCACCGATGCCGCGGATCTGATCAGCGAAATTCGCGAGGAGATGCGCGAGGAGCGCGCCGAGCACGCCTCGGACGACCGGTTCCGCAACGTGACGGCGCTGGTCATCGCCATCATGGCCGTGCTGCTGGCGATCGCGACGCTGGGCGGGGGCAACGTGGGCGAGGACATGGTCCACAACAACATCAAGGCGAGCGACACCTGGAGCTTCTACCAGGCCAAGAACGTGCGCCAGACCTCGTACCGCCTCGCGCTGGACGATCTGGAGACGATGCTGGCGCTGAGCCCGTCGCTCTCCCCCGAGGCGCGCGCGCAGGCTGAGGCCAAGATCGCGAAGTACAAGGAGACGATCGCGCGCTACGACGACGAGCCGGATGCCGCCGCGCCCAACGATCCGCTGCGTGGCGAGGGGAAGAAGCAGCTCTCCGCGCAGGCCCGCAGCTACGAGCAGGCCCGCGAGCGCGCCTCCGAGCAGGACGCCAACTTCGACTACTCGGGCGTCCTCCTGCAGATCTCCATCGTGATGGGATCGGTCGCCATCCTGGCCAACTCGCGCAAGGTGCTCTGGTTCGCGGTGGTCATGGCGATGACGGGCACGGTGCTGATGGTGAACGGCTTCTACCTGTTCTTCCACCTCCCGCTCTGAGCCCCCGCGGAGCCGCTCCGACGCCGCCGCGCCTTGGCACATCGGGCGCGGCGGCGTAGCTTTGGGGTAGAACGCCGATCCGCACCCCAGCACCGGAGCTTCTCCATGCGCCACATCCTGTTCGCAGCCGCACTCCTCGCCTGCGCCACGCCCGCGCTGGCGCAGCACAACCACGCGCCCGCCCAGCAGGGCGCCGAGCACTCGCACGAGGGCGGCCAGCTTCCCGACGGGTGGAAGGCGCGCCCGGACCGCGCCGATTCGGACATGAGCAAGGTGCACTTCATGCCGATGAGTGGCGGGTTCCACGCCATCACCGGTCCCGCGGCGATCCTCTACCGTCCGGCGGACGAGGCGCGCGGCGTGTACACCGTGCAGGCGCGTTTCAACCAGCGCAAGGCGCCCGCGCACCCGGAGGCGTACGGCATCTTCTACGGCGGGCGCAACCTGGAGAGCGGGAACCAGGAGTACTTCTACTTCCTGATCCGCGGCGACGGCAAGTACGCCGTGAAGCACCGCGCCGGCAGCGAGGTGCACGACATCCGCGACTGGACGGAGCACGCCGCCATCCACAAGCAGGACCGCAATGGCCGCGCGAGCAACCTCGTCTCCGTGGCCGTGAACGCGACCGCCGTGACACTGATCGTGAACGGCACGCGCGTCGCGCAGTTCCCGCGCACCCAGATGGGCGCCACGGACGGCGTGCACGGCCTGCGCATCAACCACAACCTGGACGTGCTGGTCGACCGCGTTTCGCGGCGCTGACGCAGAGGGCCCCCTCCCCCCGGCCCCCTCCCCCGCCTGCGGGGGCGCAGGGCGGGTGAGGGGGAGAAATTCCGCCCCTGCCACGGACACCGTGGCGGGGGCGTACTTCATCACGCCCTCCGCGCGCCAACCTGGTAGGGGCGGACCTGCGTGTCCGCCCTCCCCCGCCCCCACCCCACCCTCCGCCCCCGCACGCA
>DASVTZ010000148.1 GCA_036387335.1 Longimicrobium sp. | reverse complement strand
ACCACCGCCAGCCGTACGAAGTGCGCGAGGTGCTGCGCTGCATCCTGGACCGCGGCGAGTTCGACGAGTTCCAGGCGGACTACGCGCCGGAGATGATCTGCGGCCACGGGCGCATCGCGGGGATCCCGGTCGGCATCATCGCCAACGCGCGCGGGATGCTCAAGGACCCGCACGGCGGCCGCCCCAAGTTCGGCGGCATCGTGTACGCGGACAGCGCGGAGAAGGTGGCCTTCTTCATCGACACCCTGAGCCGCCACGGCACGCCCATCCTCTTCGTGCAGGACGTGAGCGGCTTCATGGTGGGCACCGATGCCGAGCACAGCGGCATCATCCGCTCCGGCGCGCGCTTCGTGGAGGCGATGGCCACCGCCACCGTGCCCAAGCTGGTGCTGACCATAAACCATGCGTCGGGTGCGGGGTATTATGCTATGGCGGGGCAGGGCTTCGACCCCGACTTCATCTTCACCTGGCCCACCGGGCGCATGGGGGTGATGGAGGGCGAGTCCGCCGTGACGGCCCTGTTCAGCACGCAGCTGGACGAGCTCAAGAAGGCGGGCAAGGCCCCCGACGCCGAGCTGCAGGCGAAGATGGACGCCGTGCGCGCCGACTACGACCAGCAGCTGGACGCGCGCTACGCCGCCGCCCGCGGCTTCGTGGACGCGGTGGTGCTCCCGGACGAGACGCGTGCCGCGCTGGCACTGGCCCTGCGCACCTCGCTCAACAACCCGGGCCCCCACCTCGGCTCGTTCGTCCTGCCGCCGGGCATCTAGGAGTCGACCATGGCCGTCCAGTTCGTGCAGCCGTACCGGTTCACGGAGCAGCAGGTAGCCCGCATGGCGGAGGCCGGCATCCTCCCCAGATGCGGCGCGGAGCTGTTGGACGGCATCGTGTACAGGGCAGGGGAGCCGGTCCGTTTCGACCGTGGAACGTACTACCGGCTGGCGGAGATCGGCGTGCTGGGCGAGCACGCGCACGTGGAGCTGATCGACGGCGAGATCATCGAGATGTCCCCCGCTGGAAGCCGCCACGCCGCGTGCGTCACCCGCATCACCCGCCTGCTGATGGCGCGGACTGCCGGCGTGATCGTACGGAGCGAGAAGCCCCTGTGGCTCCCGGACGACTACGATCCGGAGCCGGACGTGGCCGTGCTCCGCCCGGAGCCGCGCGAATACGAGGACGCGCACCCAACCCACCACGATGCGCTCGTGGTGGTCGAGGTTGCCGAGTCCTCGATCCGCTACGACCGGCACGTCAAGGCGGAGCGGTACGCCGCCGCCGGCATCCCGGAGTACTGGCTGGTCGACCTCACGCGCGACCACATCCTGATCCACCAGACGCCAGTCGGTGGCGCGTACACGGAGATTCAGGTGTACGGTGCCGGAGAGTCGTGGAGCTCGCCGGTTCTGAACGGCTTGACCGTGTCCGTGGATGAGGTGATCAAACCTCGCGCGGCCCTGTAGCACGGGAGCGGATCCGATGGACACGTTCACGCACGAGTCCCGGCGCCAGTTCAACGTCGATGAGTACTACCGCCTCGCGGAGATCGGTATCCTCCCGATTCGTGGAGTCGAGCTCATCAATGGTGACATCCGGGAGATGAACGGCAGGGGTACGCCGCGGCGCTGGACGTACGACGAGTACGTGCAGATGGGCGAAGCCGGCATTCTGTCAGGAGAAGAACGTACGGAGTTGATCCGCGGAGAGATCGTCTGCATGACACCCGTCGGGCACCGGCACATCTACGTTGTCGATCTGCTCACGGAGCACCTGGCGGAATGGTGCCGCGGCCGCGCTCTGCTGCGCGTGCAGAGCCCGCTCAAGTTCAATGACCTCGAGGCGCCGCAGCCCGACCTCTGCCTGCTGCGTCTTCATGAGGACCGCTACCTCAGCCGAGAGGCAGGTCCCTGGGATGCGCTCCTCGTGGTCGAGGTCTCGGACAGCTCGCTGCTGCGCGATCGCGATGTCAAGGGCCCGATGTACGCCCGTGCCGCAATCCCGGAGTTTTGGCTCGTGGACCTGAGTCGTGACGTGGTCGTGGTCCATGAGGAGCCCTCCGGGGGCGAGTACACCATCGTGCGTGAGCACGGTATCGGAGACTCGTGGAGCTCCCCTGCACTCGGCGGCCGGCAGATCCGCGCCGTCGACGTCTTCGGCCCCGCCGCCGAGGCGTAGAAGCTGGGTTGGTTCGGAGGTACGTAGCCAAGGAGGAGGCGATGCACACCGCTGCCGAACCGGCACGCAAGCGGTTCACGACCGACGAGTTCGAGAAGATGGCAGAGGCCGGCGTCTTTGCGCCGGATGCGCGCCTGGAGCTCATCGACGGGGAGATCATCGAGATGACGCCGGTTGGTGGGCGCCACGTGACCTGTGTCTTCGCACTGGACGACTACTTCCGGGAAGTCGTCGGCCCGGAAGTGCGGGTCGCGACCCAGAACGTCTTGAAGCTGGCGGATGCGAACCCCTGGCCGGACGTGAGTCTCCTCCGCCGTGACAGGATCGTGCCCGGTCAGGTTCCCGGTGCCGATGCGTGCATGCTCGTCGTGGAGGTGGCCGATTCCACCGTTCTGCACGACAGGAACAAGAAGCGGCTCCTGTACGCGCGGGCGGGAATCCCCGAATATTGGGTGATCGACCTACAGCAGGACACGGTCGTCGTGCACCAGCACCCGTCCGCCGGAGACTACGACGCCATCGAGGAGCACGCGCGTGGGGAGTCGTTCGTCTCCACCGCGCTCGGGCGCGAGGTTGCTCTCGATTCGCTGTTGCCGGAGGACGGATGAACCCACGCCGGTTGCCGCGGCGCACGCACCATTGAATTATCCTGTCCGGAGGCTGCCCGGTGCGGCCTCCGGATCGTTTTCCGGAACAATGCCCCGGCGCGCAGCCGGACCCGCACTTTGCTGAGCAGAATGAAAGACAAGATCCGCATTGCCTCCGGGCAGGGGTTCTGGGGGGACCAGCTGGACGCTCCCAAGCAGCAGGTGGAGGGCGGGCCCATCGACTACCTGATGCTCGACTACCTGGCCGAGGTCACGATGTCGATCATGCAGAAGCAGCGCTCGCGCAACCCGGCGCTGGGGTACGCACGCGACTTCGTGCCGCTGATGGGCGAGATCCTGCCGGCGGTGGTGGAGCGCGGCATTCGCGTGATCGCCAACGCGGGCGGCGTCAACCCGATCGGGTGCCGCGACGCGGTGCTGGAGGAGGCGCGCAAAGCCGGACTCGGGGGCCGCGCGCGCATCGGTACCATCACGGGCGACGACATCCTGGAGCGCCTCCCCGACCTGCTGGCGCGTGGGGTGGAGCTCAAGAACATGGAGACGGGCGAGCCCCTCTCCACCGTCCTCGACCGCGTGCAGAGCGCCAACGCGTACATCGGCGCGCGCCCCATCGTCGAGGCTTTGCGGCAGGACCCGCACGTGGTCATCACTGGCCGCTCCACCGACACGGCGCTCACCTACGGGCCGATGATCCACGAGTTCGGCTGGTCGCTGGACGACCACGACCGGATCGCGGCGGGGGTGGTGGCGGGGCACATCAACGAGTGCGGCGCGCAGGCCAGCGGCGGCAACCACCTGGTGGACTGGCGCGAGATCAAGGAGCTGGCGCAGATCGGCTATCCCATCATCGAAGCCTCTCCGGACGGCTCGTTCATCGTCACCAAGCACGACGGGACCGGCGGGCGCGTGACGCTCCCCACCGTCAAGGAGCAGCTCGTCTACGAGATGGGCGACCCGCGTAGCTACATCACCCCGGACGTGGTGGCGGACTTCACCAGCATCCGCCTGGAGGCCGACGGGCCGGACCGGGTGCGCGTCTTCGGCGTGAAGGGCGGCGCGCGCACGGACATGCTCAAGGTGAGCATCGCCTACTCGGACGGCTACAAGGCGACCGGCACCCTCGTCTACTCCTGGCCCGATGCCGTGGAGAAGGCGCAGCTCGCCGACCGCGTGCTTCGCGAGCGGCTGGACCGCTTGGGCCTCAAGTTCGACGAGGTGCTGACCGAGTACGTGGGCTGGAACGCGACGCACGGTCCCCTCGCCGGCCCCATGCCGCGCGACCTGCCGGAGGTGACGGTGCGCTGGGGCGTACGCGGCCAGGACCGTGCGGCCGTGGAGCGCTTCACCAAGGAGATCGCGCCGCTGGTGCTGGCCGGACCGCCGTCGGTCACCGGCTTCGCGGGCGGGCGCCCGGCGGTGCAGGAGATCATGGCGTACTGGCCCGCGCTGATCCCCAAGACCGAGATCGAGCCGCATTTGAAGGTCGAGGTGGTGCAGGCATGAGGGAGAAGAAGTGCGTGAGTGCGTTAGTGCGTGAGTGCGTTGGTGCCGGTGCGGGTCCGCGGTTCGGGCGCGCGTGCACGGACTGCGCGGCCGCATCCGTGCGCCTCCGCGGAGGGGTATTGCGCACTCACGCACTCACGCACTCACGCACCGCCGTCCCATGCGCGTAACCTTTCTCGGCACCGCGGCGGCGCGCCCCACGGTCGGCCGCAACGTCTCGTCGCTGGTGGTGCAGCGCGAGGGAGACGTCCTGGTGTTCGACTGCGGCGAGGGCACGCAGCGGCAGATGATGAAGTTCGGCACCGGGTTCGGGTTCCACGACATCTTCTTCACGCACCTGCACGCCGATCACTTCCTGGGGGTGATCGGGCTCTTGCGGACGCTCGGGCTGCAGGCGCGCGAGGAGCCGATGACGCTCTGGACCCCGCGCGGCACTGAGGCGACGCTCAAGCAGGCGGTGGAGCTGGGGGTGGAGCGCGTTCCGTTCGAAGTGCGCATCGTGGGCGTGGAGCCGGGGGAGAAGATTGGCCGGGGGGTGTACGACGTCGTCCCGTTCGCGGCCAAGCATGCGGGGCGGGCCGTGGGGTACGCGGTGATTGAGCACGAGCGGCTGGGGCGCTTCAACGCGCAGCTCGTCCGCGACCTGGGCGTCCCCGAGGGTCCGCTCTGGGGCAAGCTGCACCACGGCGAGGACGTGGAGGTGGAGGGCCGTACCGTCCGCGCGGCCGACGTGGTGGGCGACCCGCGCCCCGGCCGCAAGGTGGTGTACACGGGCGACACGCGGCCCACATCCACCACGCGCGAGATTGCCGCCGGCGCCGATCTCCTGATCCACGAGGCCACCTTTGCGCAGGACGAGGCGGATCGCGCCGTCTCCACGGGCCACTCCACCGCCCGCGAAGCCGCCCGCGTCGCCGCCGAGGCGGGGGTGTTGCGCCTGGCCCTCACCCACTTTTCCCCCCGCTACGCGGACGATCCGCGCGTGCTGGAGCGCGAGGCCCGCGCCGTCTTCCCCGAAGCGATCGCTGCGTACGACGGGCTGGTGATCGACGTGCCGTTTCGGGCGGAATGATCGCGGGCCCCCTCCCCCGCTCGTCACCTCGCGGCCCCTCCCCCAAAACAACCTGGGGGAGGGGCGTCTCGCGTCCATCGGTGTCTGTCATCCTGAGCGACGCGCCTCGCGGGACTTGCCCCGTCTCCAGACTCTGGCGCGGAGCGAAGGATCTACTGCGCGTGTCACGGGGTTCGCCTCCGACGCGCCGTGCTCCTGCCTCGCCGGCTAGATCCTTCGCTCGCCGCAGGAGTGTGAGCCACGCGGATATTGGAGAGGCGGCTCGCTCAGGATGACAAAATGACCGCACACCGATGCCGAACGCACTAACGCACTAACGCACTAACGCACTAACGCACTAACGCACTCTCACGCCCCAAACTGCCGCAGGTGATGGTCCAGGTGCTTGTACATCAGGATCCCCCATTCCTGCGGAGTCATGCGGCCGAAGAAGGCGTGCGGGTGGGTGGTGCATCCCGCCGGGCCGGCGGCGGTGAAGCGGTCGATCAGGCCGAGGAGGCGCTGGCGTTCGGTGTCTAGCGCCCGCTCGTCCGTGACGAGCAGATCCGGCGCAGTAGGGGTGTTGCGGCGGATCGGATCGTCGTTGCGAAGGGCGAGCGTCTTGACGATCCTTCCGAAGATGCGCCCGGCCAGCATGCGCGGGGGACGCGTGTCGCCGAGCGCCATCTCCATCCCGATGGCGCAGTGCGCCATCGCCTGCGCCGGGCTCATCTTCCCCCATTCGCGCACGCTGTCCGCCCGCAGCCCCAGCAGCCGCTCCTTCACTTCGGCGGCCCGTGCCGGTTCGAAAAGATTCTTCATGATGTAAGACGCTCGTGTGTGGGTCGGAATGCGGTGGGACCCTCAAGCTACCGGCGCGCGCCCGCTCGCCACAACAGTGCCCACTCAAACTGACAGCAGGTCCGCCGCTCCGGCGCACCGGGAAAGCCATATTGGCGCACCGCGGCGGAACGGCGGGTGCAGAGAGGGCGCACCGTTCCGACCGCGCTTGACAGCGCGGCGCGCGGTGCTATCTTGCCGCGTCGTTAGCACTCTCGGGGTGAGAGTGCTAACAAGAGGATTCCACACCCACTACTCAATCCAGGGAGGGTCATCATATGGCCACCGCGACTGAGATCAAGGTCAAGCCGCTCGCCGACCGCGTCGTCGTCAAGGCGCTCGAGGACACGGAGCAGATGCGTGGCGGGCTCTACATCCCCGACACCGCCAAGGAAAAGCCGCAGCAGGGCGAAGTCGTCGCCGTCGGGCCGGGCAAGGTGGAAGACGGCGCCCGCGTCGAGATGGAGCTGAAGGTCGGCGACAAGGTGCTGTACGGGAAGTACAGCGGCACCGAGGTGACGGTGGACAACGAGCAGTACCTGATCCTCCGCGAGTCCGACGTGCTCGCGGTGGTGGGCTGAGCCCACCGCGTCGCATTCCCGAGTGAACTTTCCCGTACGCAACTCTAGATAGGAGAGACAATATGGCTGCCAAGGAGCTGGTTTTCAGCACCGACGCCCGCGCCGCGCTCAAGAAGGGCGTGGACCAGCTGGCGGAAGCCGTCAAGGTCACCCTGGGCCCCAAGGGGCGCAACGTGGTGATCGACCGCAAGTTCGGCTCGCCGCTCATCACCAAGGACGGCGTGACCGTGGCGAAGGAAGTGGAGCTGGAGAACCCCATCGAGAACATGGGGGCCCAGATGGTGAAGGAGGTCGCGACCAAGACGAGCGACCTGGCCGGCGACGGCACCACCACGGCCACCGTGCTCGCCCAGGCCATCTTCCGTGAAGGCCTCAAGAACGTCACCGCCGGCGCCAACCCGATGTCGCTCAAGCGCGGCATCGACAAGGCCGTCGAGCAGGTGGTCGCCCAGCTGAAGTCGATGTCGGTGGAGACCGCCGGCAAGAAGGAGATCGCGCAGGTCGGCACCATCTCCGCCAACTCCGACGAGGAGATCGGCAACCTGATCGCCGACGCGATGGAGAAGGTGGGCAAGGACGGCGTGATCACCGTCGAGGAGGCCAAGGGCCTCGAGACGACGCTGGAGACGGTGGAGGGGATGCAGTTCGACCGCGGCTACCTGTCGCCGTACTTCATCACCGATCCGGACCGCATGGAGACGGTGCTCGAGGACGCGATGATCCTCATCCACGACAAGAAGGTGTCGTCGATGAAGGACCTTCTCCCGGTGCTGGAGAAGGTGGCGCAGATGGGCCGCCCGCTCCTGATCATCGCCGAGGACGTGGAGGGCGAGGCGCTGGCCACGCTGGTGGTCAACAAGCTGCGCGGCACCCTCAAGGTCGCGGCCGTCAAGGCCCCGGGCTTCGGCGACCGCCGTAAGAGCATGCTGCAGGACATCGCGGTGCTCACCGGCGGCCAGGTGATCTCCGAAGAGGTCGGCTTCAAGCTCGAGAACGCCGTGCTGTCGGACCTCGGCCGCGCCAAGCGGATCGTGATCGACAAGGACAACACCACGGTGGTGGACGGCGCCGGCGAGCAGGACCTGATCAAGGGCCGCATCAACGAGATCCGCGCCGCCATCGACAAGACCACCAGCGACTACGACCGCGAGAAGCTGCAGGAGCGTCTCGCCAAGCTGGCCGGCGGTGTGGCGGTGATCCACGTGGGCGCCGCGACCGAGACGGAGATGAAGGAGAAGAAGGCCCGCGTGGAGGACGCCCTCCATGCGACGCGCGCCGCGGTGGAAGAGGGGATCGTCCCCGGCGGCGGTGTGGCGCTCCTTCGTGCCCAGGCCGTGCTGAAGAGCTTCAAGGTGGAAGACGCGGACGAGCAGATCGGCGTGCGGATCATCGAGCGCGCGCTCGAGGAGCCGATCCGCCAGATCTCGCAGAACGCCGGCGTCGAGGGCTCCATCGTCGTCGCCAAGGTGCGCGACAACGAGAGCAACTCGTACGGCTACAACGCCCGGACCGACGAGTACGAGGACCTGGTGCAGGCCGGCGTGATCGACCCCACCAAGGTCACGCGCACGGCGCTCCAGAACGCCGCGTCCATCGCCGGCCTCCTGCTCACCACCGAGTCGGTGGTGGTGGAGCGCCCCGAGCCGAAGAGCGCCGGCGGCGCCGGCGGCGGCGGTGGCATGCCCGGCGGCATGGGCGACATGTACTGAGCCGAACGGCTCCGTACGCGGCAAAACGGAACCGGCGGGAAGCTCAGGCTTCCCGCCGGTTCCGCTTTGTGTATGCCGAAACGGGTTGGTGGGCCGGGTTCGTGGACGCAACGGGCGCATCGGTCTGAGCGCTCTCGGTTCCAATCAACAGGATTCTTGGCAGGCGCACACCTACTCATTATTGTGCATCCCGCCGTTTTCTGGTGGTCGGCTATCTCGGTTAGCAAGATCAGCCTGCGCGGTTCTGGCCTCACCTACCGGGCTGCGCCCGCCAATCCTTGCCCGACCCCGCCACGCGAACGGCTCACCTGTCGCGCGCTGCTCGCGCCAGCGATCAGCTCCCTCCCTTCATGCCCCCCTACAACGCGGAGGTAGATCATGCCGAAGAAAACCGGGGACGGAGGCTCCACGCCGGATCAGATCGCAAGCGGGGAACGGAAAGGCTCCATTTCGGTTATCGAGGAAGAGTTGGGGGCGCTGGAGGCGAATGCGAGCGAGCGCGTGGCCGACGGGGGTACCGACGTCCAGCCGGTCCAGCCCATGATGCTGCTCAGAAAAGGGAAGCAGCCGGCCGGTACCAGCGCGTTTCAGCCGCTGAAGCGCATCCCGCCGGGGCTGGCGGACCTGCGTCCAGCCGCGTTGAACAAGGTGGTGAAAGCCTTGATTCCACGAGAGCTTCCGACTCCACGCGAGTCCGTCGAGCGCTCGTTGAGGGCGCTGGATCCCCGGATCAAGCGGTTCCACGGAATGCTCGTGCCGCTCTACTGGTTTCCTCCGAAGTTCCTGAAGGGACCGTGCGCCGACATGTTCGGCTACATGTTCTCCGCCTCGGTCAGGAACGCATCGAAGCTCCCGTTCGACGTCACGCACCAGGCGCTCCTCACGCAGTTGGGCAACATGATGGGCGACCCCGGACGCGAGACGAACCCGGACTCGGTCATCCCCGCCGGCTACACCTACTTCGGGCAGTTCGTGGACCACGACATCACGCTGGACGTGACTTCCTCGATCGACACGGCCGTGGACGCCAACACCGTGCCGAACATGAGGAGGCCCGCGCTGGACCTGGACAGCGTGTACGGCCGCGGGCCCGCTCTCGATCCCTACCTGTACAGCTTCCCGTCGAGCGGCCCACCGTCAGCCGTGAAGATGCAGCTTGGGCGGAACCGCAATCAGGGTCCGGGCGGCCCTCTGAACGGGGGCGCCGGCACCGCCACGCCTGTGGACTTCGACGTTCCGCGCGTGCTGAGCGGCACGGACACAACGGTGGATGCCAACGCCAGCTCGTTCACGGCCATCATCGGCGATCCCCGGAACGACGAGAACGTGATCGTGTCGCAGTTCCATCACGCGATGCTCAAGTTCCACAACCGCGTGGTCGACCTGCTGGTGGCGGCCGCCTTTGCGGGGGACATCTTCGGGGAGGCCAAACGGATCGTGACCCAGCACTACCAGTGGCTGGTCGTTCACGACTTCCTGCAGGTCATCTGCGGAGCCACCCGGGTGAACGACGCGATCACGAACGTCACGGCGGCAGTCGACAGCGCGTTCCGTATGCCGGTGGAGTTCTCGGTCGGGGCTTACCGGTTCGGGCACAGCTTGATCCGGGACCGGTACGTGCTGAACACCTCCCTTCCATCATTCGCCAGCACGCTCGGGGGCATCTTCGACTTCATCCGGGTCCCTCTGCTTCCGTTGTTCTCCAACTGGGCAGTGGACTTCAACATGTTCTTCAACACGGCGCACCCGGTCGCGGGTTCCTTCAACAACGCGCGCAAGATCGACAGCGCACTCGCGGCGGGGTTGGAGTCCATCCCCGGCGGGTCCGGGATCATGGCCGTGCTCGCGGCGCGCAACCTCCGGCGCGGACTGGCGTTCGGGCTCCCCAGCGGCCAGGCCGCCGCGAACGCACTCGGGATCACGCCCCTGACGACGGCGCAGCTGACGTCCGGCCTTCCCGCGAATGAAGTCGCGCTTCTGAACTCGAACGGGGGCGTGCTGCTCCAGAAGACTCCACTGTGGTACTACGTCCTGCGTGAGGCCATGGTGCTGGAAGGCGGAGACCGGCTGGGGCCGCTCGGCGGCAGGATCGTGGCGGAAACTTTCGTGCGCCTGTTGAAGAGGGATGGAGCCTCCTTCATGAACTCACCCGGATGGTCGCCCTCGCTCCCGAGCAGCGGCGGTCCGGGAACCTTTACCATCGCGGACATGCTGGAGTTCGCGGGAGTGCTGGTGCAGTAGACCCGCAGCCCGTGACGGCACCCGTTCCGTAAATCCGTGGAAAGCCCCGCCATCGCAGCCGAGGAGCGGGGCTTTCCGCGGGCTCATTCGCGCGGAAAAGGAACGGCGCGGCGCATAGAGAACGTGGAGAGAACCACGAGGCACAGAGAAACCCCTTTCGCCGTTCTTGCCGTTTCCTCTGTGTCTCTGTGTAGGGGTTCGACAGTGGTCGCTGACACAGATCGGTAACCAGTTGCCCTACATGAAGATGCAACAAAGCCGCCCCGAAAGCGTGTACAACGCGCCCGGAGCGGCCATAGATGGGTTAAGTCGT
>DASVTZ010000147.1 GCA_036387335.1 Longimicrobium sp. | reverse complement strand
AATCCGTTCCGCACGCGAAGAAAGCAGAAAAGCCTCACAAAGAGGACACAGAGGGAACTACAAGCCACGGAGGACAACCTTTTAGTTGTTCTCTCTGTGCCTCTGTGCCTCTGTGTGAGGCAAAAAGAAGCGGGGCCGCGCGTCGCTGCGCGGCCCCGCCTGTTCACCGTCTCCCGGTCAGTCCGACCGGTCCCCGTCGTCCTCGGCGGCCTTCATGCGCAGGGCGCCGGGGCCGGCGTGGCGCACCTCGGGAAGCGGCACGATGCCGCGCACCGTGTCCAGCGTGCCGTTCACGCGAAGCTGGCGGAAGAGGAAGTCGAACTGCTCCTGCAGCGTGGCGCGGATGGCGGCGCGGTGGGCCTCCGGCATGTCCCACAGCTCGCGCTTGAAGGCGCCGAGGGCCTTCTTGCGCGCCTTGTAGATGAACTGCTGCTCCGTGTCCGTCGGCTTGCGCTCGTCGGGGAAGTTCTGGCGGCAGTGCTCGTACATCCGCTCGCGCAGCTCGGCCGGGAACTGCGGGTGGTCGTAGACGATGTTCTGGAAGTTGGTGGCCAGGTGGATCTCGGCCGTTTCCATGTCCGGGAAGTTGCCGAAGGCGCTGCTGGGGAGCGTCGACGCGCCGTGCTGCACCGCGCCCGAAAGGCCGTACTCGTCGCGCGAGATCTGGCTGAGCGTGCGCAGCGTGTCGAAGTCGATCGCGACGTCCGCGATGGTGCCGTCGGGCAGGACGGTGCCGCCGTGCGTGGTGCCGCTCTGCACCGAGATCTTGGCGAGCCCGTCCACCGGCGTCCCCTCGCGCGAGGCGATCCGCTGCAGCTCGCGGTTGTAGCCGTCCATGTAGGCGCGCAGCTCCTCGGGGGTCGAGTTCTCCGTCCCCACCTCACCGATCTCGCCGCCCACCGAGACGGTGACGCCCTGGGGCTGGTAGTGGCGGATGTACGCCGTCAGCTCGGCGGAAAGGCGGTAGTTGAGCTCCTGCTGCGCGTCCAGTCCCTCCTTCGACAGGTCCACCAGCGTCGAAGTGTCCACGTCGATGTTGTAGAAGCCGGCGTGGAGGCCCTCGCGGATGATGTCCTTGACGGCGCGCATCTCTGCGTCGGGATTCGACTTGTACTTCTTGGCGTTGAGCTGGAAGTGGTCGCCCTGTACGAAGAGCGGGCCGCTCCACCCCGCCTTGATGGCCGAAGCCGTCATCACCGCCACGTACTCGGCGGGGCGCTGGTCGGTGTAGCCGATCTCGGAGCGGGCGATCTCCAGGATGATGGCGCCCGCGCTCAGCTCGCGCGCGGCGGAGAAGAGGGCGCGCCCGGTGTCGAACGACATGGCGCGCACGTTGATGGCGGGCACGGTGAAGCCGCTCACCTCGCCGCGCCCGCGGGCCATGTAGAGCTCGTGGATGGAGGCCGGGGCCACGCCCAGCCGCCGCCCCACCTCGCCGATGGTCCACCGCGCCGAGTCCCTCACGTCCTCGTCCTCGTCCTCGGCGAAGACGGCCGCGCGCACCAGGCGGTCGATCCCCTCCCCGCGCAGCGCCTCCTCGTTCACCACCTCCACCCCGCCATCGGCCGAGACGCGGACGGACGAAGCGACCTCATCGAGCATGGCGCGCACGGGGCCAAGCGTAAGCAGCGCCAGATCGTCGGCGGCGGATTGCACCATGGTTCCTCGGGATGGTTCTCTGGTTCGGAATCGGGTCCTGCTTTCGGGGCCGGAATGTGCGGGCGCCGCGGCGCGGGAGCAAGGGCGCGTGGGGAACAGCGGGGAATGGGGAATGGGGAATGGGGAATGGGGAATGGGGCAGGCATCCCGGCCCTCGCCTCGCACACGTCCCGTAGGGGCGCGATTCATCGCGCCCGTGCCTGCCCCTGCCCCACCATCCGCGTCGGTCGCACGATTCCGTAGGGGCCGACCTGCGTGTCTGCCCACCCCCGCCGCCCCCGCGACCCACGCCCCCGCGCACCGAAAACCCGCAGGGGCCGCCCCACGTGGCTGCCCGTGCCCGCCCGCGCTCCACCCCCGGCACACTCGCGCACGCTGCCATCTGTACCCACCACCCCATTCCCCATTTCCCCATTCCCCGCTGTCCCGGCCCGCCCCTTGCGCCCGCCCGCGCGCATGACCAACCACCCCACCCGAAACACCCTCGCCGCCGCCGCGGCCGCAACCGCCGCGCTGGCCGCGTACGCCTTCCTCGTGGAACCGCTCTGGCTGGAGGTCACCCGGCCGCGCATCCACGTCAAAAACCTCCATCCGTCACTGGAAGGTTTCCGCATCGCGCTGCTCACGGACATGCACGCGGGCCAGGGGACGCCGCTCTCCCTGGTGCGCCGCGCCTGCCGCCTGGCGATGGCGGAGGAACCGCACCTCATCGCCCTCACCGGCGACTTCGCGGCGGACGAGGCGCCGGACTTCGGGCGGGTGATCTCCGCGCTGGACGAGCTGCGCGCACCCTTTGGCGTCTACGCCGTGCCCGGGAACCACGACTACATCGTCGGGATCGAGGCGTGGCACCGGCAGTTCCGCGGGCATCCCGTGATCCGCGACCTCACCAACGGCGCGTGCATGCTGGACGTGGACGGCGCGCGCTTCTGCGTGGCCGGGGTGGACGACTACTCGTACGGCCGCCCGTCGATGAACGCCCTGCCGCCGCCGGACACCCGCGACTTCACCCTGCTCCTGGCCCACGACCCGGACCAGGCGGAGCTCGCCAGGCGATCGTACGATCAGGTCGACCTGATCGTGAGCGGCCACACGCACGCGGGGCAGGTGCGCCTTCCCTTCATCGGCGCCCTGCGCAACCCCGCCGACCGGCCGGACCTGTACGACGAGGGACTGCGGCGCCGGCCGTGGACGCAGGTGTACACCTCGCGCGGGGTGGGGACGGTGCACATCCCGGTGCGCTTCCTCTGCCGGCCGGAGGTGGCGGTGCTGGAACTCACGGGCGACCCGAGGCCGTCACGAAACGCGTGACGGGAACGCTCCTTGCTAGAACTCGCACCCTGCGAGCAGTCCGGAGCGGCGTCGGACGGGACGACGAGCCGGCGCCGATGCGGTACCGTCCATCGCGGAGGGATCATGGCACGACAGACTGGGACAGTGGAGTTCTTCAAGGACGACAAGGGGTTCGGATTCATCCGCCCCGACGACGGCGGCAAGGACGTCTTCGTCCACCACTCCTCCATCCAGATGGATGGGTTCCGCTCGCTGAAGCGGGGCGATCGCGTGGAGTTCGAGATCCAGGAAGATCCGAAGGGCCCCCGGGCCGCGGACGTCCGGATCGCACCGGAGTAAGGCACGACCCTTCGCGATGGAGTGCAAAGCGGCGCCCGTCTCCCAGTTCGGAGGCGGGCGCCGTTTTCCGTGTCTCCCAGGCTTCTACAGCATGGCCTCACGCGGAGACGCGGAGGCGCAGAGAGAACTTCGCGTCTCTCCCCGCGGCTCCGCGTCTCCGCGTGAGACTGCGGTTAGGGGATCAGGACGATCTTGCCGAACTGGCCACCCGCTTCGAGCCGCTCGTGCGCTTCGCGGGCCTGGTCGAGCGGCATGACCGTGTCGATGATGGGGCGGAGGTTGCCGGTGGCGACGCCGCGGAGCATCGCCTCGAACTCGCTGCGCGACGCCATCGTGGTGCCGATGATCTCGAGCTGCTTCCAGAAGAGGACGCGCACGTCGATCTCCACCACGGGGCCCGCGGTGGCGCCGTACGTCACCAGGCGGCCGCCGCGGGCGAGGGCGCGCACGCTTCCCGTCCAGGTGGCGGCGCCCACGTTCTCCACCACCACGTCCACACCGCGGCGCGCGGTGTCGCGGAATACGCCCTTGGACCAGTCCTCGCGGTCGCGGTCGTAGACGAAGGCGGCGCCGAGCTCCCGCAGGCGCCGCACGTTCTCGTCGCCGCTGGTGACGGCGAAGACGCGCGCGCCGGCGAGCCGCGCGATCTGCACGGCGGCGAGGGCGGTGCCGCCGGACGCGCCGATCACCAGCACGTCGTCGCCGGGGCGGAGGCGCGCGCGGGTTAGGAGCGCCCTCCACGCCGTCTGGTACGAGATGGGGAGCGCCGCCGCTTCCTCGAACGACAGCCCCTCCGGTATCACGTACGCCCGGTCCGCCGCGACCGCCACGTACTCGGTGAAGCCGCCGTCCGTGTGCTCCCCCAGGATGCGGTATGACGCGCACATGGACTCCTCGCCGCGCGCGCACTCGCGGCACCGCCCGCACCAGAGCGAGGGATTGACGACGACCCGCTCCCCCACCCTTGCGGCATCCACCCCCTCCCCCACCTCCGCGATCACCCCCGCGATGTCCGACCCGCCGACGTGTGGCATCGTGGTCTCGATGGGGATGCCGCGGCGCACCCAGAGGTCCAGGTGGTTGAGCGCCGCCGCCCTCACCTCCACCAGCACCTCGCCCGCCCCCGCCTTGGGCCTGGTCACCTCTTCGATCCGGACCACCTCGGGCCCGCCGTTTTCATGGAAGATTGCCGCGCGCATGGATGCCTGGGGAGGGTGAGTTGGTTTGCGGGAAGGTAGGATGCCGCTTCGGCGTGGGAAAGTGCGGGGAGGGTGCGGGAGTGCGTGAGTGCGTGAGTGCGTGAGTGCGTCCACCCCCCTTTTTGTCATCCTGAGCGACGCGCCACACCGTCCTCGCCCCGTCTCCCATCTCTGGCGCGGAGCGAAGGATCTACTGCGCGCGACGAGGGGCTGGCGTTGCACCCCGGGCCTCGCGTGTCGCCGGCTAGATCCTTCAGTCGCCGCGCAAGCACAGGGGCACGGCGGTGTCGGGGTGGGCGGCTCCCTCAGGATGACAAGGAGGGGGCGCACTAACGCACTAACGCACTCACGCACTTCCGTTCCATCCTTTCCCGCGCATCCCCCCCCTGCTACCTTCCCCGCATGCGCTACTCCGGTGCCGAAGACCGGCTGAATCCCGAGACCCCGGAAGGGGTAACCGACGACACCCTCGGCGGATACGAGGCGGTCCACGGGCGCGCGGCGGCGTTCCAGGGATGCGACGGGGAGCCGTACACCGCCGCCGTCGAGGTGGAGGAGTCGGGCGGCGAAGGAGAGCCGTACGCGGGGTACCTGGTGTTCGTGCGCTGGGCGCAGACCGGGACCGCCGTGATGGGACACCTGGAGACGGGCGACCTCGTGGCCGCCCCCACCGAAGCCGCGGCACGAGACGCGCTGAATGGCCTCTCGCTCGCCGAGGTGCGCGCGCTGCTGGACGAGACCATCCGCCGCAAGCGCAGCGAAGACGACGACGCGGGCGCCTAGCCCACCCGGACCTTTCAGCATCAGAACCATGCTCAAGCAGAGCCTGCTGTACCTCAGCCAGAGCCCCACCGCCAAGCGAATGGTGACCGGCACCCCCATCTCCCGCCAGATGGCGCAGCGCTTCGTCGCCGGCGACACGCTGGAGGAGGCGGTGGAGGCCGCGCGCGTGCTCAACGACGCCGGGCTCACCGTCTCGCTGGACTACCTGGGCGAGGCCGTGGAGAGCCGCGAGGAGGCCGAGGCGGCCACCGACATGGTGATCCGCATCCTGGAGACGGTGAAGCGCGAGGGGCTGGACGCAAACGTCTCGGTGAAGCCCACGCAGTTCGGGCTGGACATGGACCCCGAGTTCTGCCGCCGCAACATCGAGATGGTGCTGCAGCGCGCCCGCGAGCTGGGAGACGGCGCGGGCGAGATCTTCGTGCGGCTGGACATGGAGAGCAGCGAGTACACCGAGCGCACCGTCGCGCTGGTGGAGGCGCTCTGGGCCGAGGGCTTCCACAACACCGGCACCGTCCTCCAGTCGTACCTCCGCCGCACCCCGGACGACCTGGAGCGGATGATCGCCCTCAAGGCGCGCGTCCGGCTGGTAAAGGGCGCGTACAAGGAGCCGGACTCGGTCGCCTTCCCGGACAAGGCGGACACGGACCGCATGTTCGTGCAGGAGATGGAGCGCCTGCTGGACGCGGGCAACTACCCCGCCATCGCCACCCACGACGAGGCCATCATCGACGCCGCCCGCCGCTACGTGTGGGAGAAGGGGATCTCCAAGGACTCCTTCGAGTTCCAGATGCTGTACGGCGTCCGTCGCGACCTGCAGACGCGGCTGCGCGAGGAAGGGTACAACGTGCGCGTGTACGTGCCCTTCGGCGAGAGCTGGTACCCGTACCTGATGCGCCGCCTGGCGGAGCGCCCGGCCAACATGCTCTTCATGGCGGGGAGCATCGCAAAGGAGAGCGGCGTCTCCGGCTTCGCGCGGCCGCTGGCGATCGGCGGGGGGATCGTGGCGGGGGCGCTGGCGGCGCTCGCCTGGCGCCGGCGCCGCTAGGGTGGCCGCGGTCCGCTACCGGCTCTCCTTTCCCGAGCCGCACACGCACCTCCTGCACGTCGAGATGGAGGTGGAGGGGGTCCATGGACCGGCGTCGCTGGCGATGCCGTCGTGGACCCCCGGGTCGTACCTGATGCGCGAGTTCCCCCGCAACGTCCAGCGCTTCGAGGCCGTGGACGGGGCGGGGGTTCCGCTTTCATGGACGAAGACGGACAAGAACCGCTGGCTCGTCGACCCGGCCGCGGACGACACCCTGCGCGTGCGCTACCAGGTGTACGCCAACGAGCTGTCCGTCCGCACCAGCCACGTGGACGCCACCCACGCCTCCATCAACGGTGCCAGCGTCTTCCTCTTCCCCGAGGACCGCGCCGGCGACCCGCTCGACCTGGAGGTGGAGGCGCCCGAAGGGTGGCGCATCACCACCGCCCTGCGCGGCGCCGATGGCCGCTTCACCGCCGTCAATTACGACGAGCTGGTCGATTCGCCGCTGGAGATCGGCACGCACCAGCTCCTGGAATGGGAGATGGAGGGGAAGACGCACCGCTGGGCGATCTGGGGGCGCGGTAACGTGGACGCCGAGCGCCTGGTGGCGGACACCGCGCGCATCGTGCTGGCGGAGAAGGCGCTATTCGGCGAGCTCCCGTACCGCGACTACACCTTCATCGTGCACCTGACCCCGGGCGGCTCGGGCGGGCTGGAGCACCGCGAGTCCACCGCCCTGCTGGCGGACCGCTGGGCCTTTCGCGGGCAGCCGTACGAGCGCTTCCTCGGGCTGGTGGCGCACGAGTTCTTCCATCTCTGGAACGGGAAGCGGATCCGTCCCGCCGTGCTCGGCCCCTTCGACTACACGACCGAGAACTACACGCGCGACCTGTGGGTGGTGGAGGGGATCACGTCGTACTACACGGACCTCCTCCTGCGCCGCGCCGGGCTGATCACGATGCACCGCTACCTGGAGCGGCTCGCGGAGGCCATCGCTCGCTTCCGGTCTCTGCCGGGCCGCGCGGTGCAGTCGCTGGCGGACTCATCCTGGGATACGTGGATCAAGTTCTACCGCCCGGACCCCAACACGCCCAATTCGTCGATCTCGTACTACGAAAAGGGGGCGCTCGTCGCCTTCCTCCTCGACCTGCGCATCCGCACCGACACGGACAACGCGCGCTCGCTGGACGACGTGATGCGGCGCCTCTGGACCGAGTTCGGCGCCCGCGACACCGGCTTTCCCGAGGGCGAAGTCGAGCGCGTCGCCGCCGAGGTGGCGGGCGGCGACCTGCGCCCCTTCTTCGACCTGGCCCTGCGCGGCACGGAAGAGCTCCCCTTCGACGAGATCCTCTCCGCCGCCGGCCTCACGTTGCGCCCCGCGCACGAGACGGCGCCCTTCCCCGCCGCCGACCCGCGCACGGAGGTGCAGACCGGCCTCCAGTTCAAGCCGGAGGGCGGCCGCAATCTCGTCTCGCACGTCCTCGCCGACACACCCGCGCACCGTGCCGGCCTCAACGCAGGCGACGAGCTGGTGGCACTGGATGGCGTGCGCGTCACCCCAGAAACGCTGCCGGTCCGCCTGGCCGAGCGCCGCGCGGGTGAGCGCGTGCCCGTCACTGTCTTCCGCCGCGACGAGCTGGTGACTCTGGAGATGGAGGTGGAGCTGGCCGCCCCCACGCGCCTCCTCCTGCGCCCCGCCGAGCGCCCCACCCCCGCCCAGCAGCGCCTGCTGGACGACTGGCTGCGCGTGGACGTCCCCGCCGCCCCCGACGTGGCGGTGCGCGCGAGTTGAGTGGTCAGCCGCGCGATCGCCCGCCGACGATCCGCCGCACGATTCCCCACCAGCGCCGCACGTAAGCGCCCGGAAGCTCCCACGCCCTCGCCGCGTATCGCCAACGCATGTAGGCGGGCGAGGGGATGATTGTGCGCAGACCCACGTACAGCCGCACGTGGAGCGGTTGCGCGGTCGCGATCACCCGCGCGCGCTCGGCCGGCTCATCCGCGCCCGGGCGTGCGAGCGCCAGGGCGAGACTCGTCGCGCGCGTAGCCCGGGTGCCGCCCTCGGCGAGGGTGCGCAGGACGTGCTCGGGGACGGGCGCGCCGAAGTGCTCGCGCGCCCGGGTGAGCGCCCGGTGAAGGGCATACGTCCAGTCGAGCGCCGCGGCCTGGCCGAGCACTACTGCCCAGTCGAGCCCCGGCGTCCGTGCGACGACGAGGTGGCAGTCGAGGAAGCGCTGGAGGTACCGTTCCGCCTCGCCGTGCTGCAGGATGGCGTGGGCGGCGAGGTGCAGCAGCTGCGCCTCGGGCGTGAAGTGCCGCACCCGCACGCCCCCGGCATCCGTCTCCACGACCTGCGCGCGGAACCAGTGGAGATGCTCCGTCACGCGCAGGAGCTGGGAGGGATGCAGGCTGGTGTGCATCTCCACCAGGAGCCCGCCCGGCGACCTCAGCGTGGGGAGATGGTGCGACACCCGCCCGCCGCCGCGGAACATCAGCGGCGCGTCCGCAGCGGGCCGGTAGCCGAGCGCGAGCACCGCGCGCTCCGCATCGTCGCAGCGATCGGACGGGACGAGGAGATCGAGGTCCTTCATCGACCTGAGCGCGGGTCGCGGGTAGACGGTGTGGGCGAGGGCGTATCCCTTCAGCCACACCCACTCGATGCCGGCCGCCGCGAGCGCCGCCTCGATGCGAGCCTGCTCCACGCGCGCCAGCAGGTATCGCGTGGCGGCGTCGCGCGCATACCCCGTCAGCGGCGCCCAGGCGGAGCCGGCAGTCGCGATCCCCGCATCCTGCACGGCCGCAAAGAGCATGGGACCCAGCCCGTGCGTGAGGGCGAGTGGCGCCAGCACCTCGGCATCCGCCGCGCTCACCTCACGCGGATCGGCGCGCCCGCACACCAGCGAGGCGAGAAGGCGCTCCGCTTCGGCGAGATCCACGGCGGGCGTCTCCACGGGACCCATCACCGCGAGCTCACCATGCCCGCGTCCACCGTCAGCAGCTCGACCAGCTTCGGCAGGTCCGCAAGGCGGTTGCCGCGGTGCACCGTCCGGACCGGCACCAGCTCCGTCACCCGCGCCAGTGATTGGAAGAGGCGCGCACGCCGCGGCGCATCCAGCCACACCTTTCCGTACGTGTGCTCCATCAGCCATCGCAGCGCCTCGCGCGGCGCGAGCGGGGTGACCGATGGCTCGCGCGGCTCGGCATCGCGCGGCGCGAGCAGGTAGATGACGCCGAGCGGGGCCGCTCCCCCGCCGGCCGGCGCGTCCATGTAGCGCTTGGTGCTGAACGAAGGGTCGCTCCAGACGGGCGGAAGGAGGTCGAACGACTCGTTCACGGCCGCCGCGCTCTCGGCGAGCAGGCGAAGACGCGGGAGGCCGGGGTGGACGAGCACCTGGTCCGTGCCGAGGCCGAGCGCCGCAATGTCGTCCGTGAGGAGCTCGTTGCCGGCGGCCACCAGCGCCGCGGCCGTCGTCGACTTCCCCGTGCCGGAGGGGCCCAGGAGCAGCGCGCCCCGCCCGTTCACCACGACCCCGCTGGCGTGCAGGCAGGGCGTGCCGCGCAGGTGGAGCGCCATCGCGACGGCGGAGTAGAGAATAAAGGTGCGGATGTCCGGGATCGAGATCCCGGACATCCATCGTACGGCGATGCGCGTCCCGCCCTCGCAGGTAAGGTCCCAGCGGGCGCCGCTGGCCGCATCCATGTACCCGAGCCGCCAGGTGTCGTCATCCAGCCGCCAGAAGCTCTCCATCCCCCTGTAGACCGGATCCGGTCCATCCCAGCTCAGTGAGCGCGCGGGCGTCGCCGGGATGTCGACGTCCAGGTCGAACGGACCGTCGTCGGCGCTCGGAGCGGCGGGCAGAGGCTGGTTGCAGCGCACCGCGAGGCCGTACACCCTGTACCGGAACGGCGGCGTCATCAGGCGGGGAGGTAAGGCGCGAGGCGGGGCGGCCGGTGCGCGTGGGGCACCCGCTCCGGGGCCACCAGGCTGGCGCGCTCCCAGAGCGACGCCAGCTCGGCGCCGTCCTCCGCCTGGCGCGAAAGAAGCTGGATCAGGGCAAAGAGCGCAAAGAAGTCGTACGGGTGGAGCCGGAGCACTTCGCGGTAGTACGCCACCCGGTCCCCGGCCTCGGCCGCGCGCAGGCGGAGGCGCCGCAGGGGGCTCGGGATGGCGTCGAAGTGCCGGCTGGCCTCATCGGGACGAACGCGGCGGGCGGCGTGGTAGCGCAGCTCGGCGTGCAGGTCCGCGTACACCGGCGAGCGCTCGCGTGCGTCCTCGGAGTCGAGCAGCTCGTCGTGCCTGCCCAGCGCATCCAGGCTGGACGCAGCGAGCCACGCCGCCCGCGCGAAATCCGGCCTCTCACGCAGGAGCTCCCGGCAGAGCCGCAGCGCCCCCTCGTGGTCCTGCCGCCGGGACGCGTCCAGCGCCTCCTCCAGCGCCGCGGCCAGCACGGGCGAGGGCGCGGGGACGGGAGCGCACGAGGGGGTTGCCGAGGGCGGCAGAAGCGAGCGGTAGAAGCGTTTCCGCGACGCGCGGCCAGGCTCGGAGGTGCGATTCGCAAGCACCCAATCGTGGGCCCGCCCGGCCAGCCGCCGCAGCGCGTCCCGATCGAGGTACAGCTCCTCGAGCACCGAGGCGAGCTGGCCAGGGTGCCGGAACAGGGGCGCGAAGCCGGCGTGCGGCCGGTAGATGGGGATGTCGCTGAGGAGGGGGACCGCGCCGCCCGCGCCGTACTCTACGAACTTGGCGTCGCACCGCCCGCGGCTGAACGGAGTGTCCTCGGCGGGCGCGATGCCCGCGTGCCAGCCGCGGATGAACTCCAGGTACTCGGGGTGCGGGCTGAACGGCCGGTATTGAAGCTGCGCCTCCGGGATCTCCGGGAAGCACTCCGCCAGCAGCCGCCGGTCTCCCATGAACGCGAATGTCGCGTCGGCGTGGCGCCGGCAGAACTCGGTCACCACCGGCGCGAGCGCCAGCAGATCCTCCCGGTGCGACGTGGAGCCGGACCAGCCGAAGACGAAACCCTCCGGCTTCTCCGGCATCCGCTCCGGCACGATCGGCAGCGAATAGTCGACGACGGCCACGTGCTCGCCCAGGCTGGCGAACGCCTCCGCCACCCCGGGAGAGTACGTCTGCACCCCGTCGGCGAGCGCGGCGTAGCGAAAGATCTGCTGGCGCACGAGGGGGCTGCGCAGGGCGTGCGTGGGGGACAGCCAGCCGCCGAGCGCCAGGATGTTGTCGCTGATCTCGTAGACGGTGGGCCGCCCGCGCTCGCGCCGCAGCCGGATCACGGACTCCAGCTCGGGGGTGCTCAGCATGTGGATGACGAGCACGTCGCACGCGAGCGCCGCGGCGGGAGCGGCGGGGTCGTTGGCGCCGAGCGCATCCACCCGCCACTCCTCGTCGTCCGCGAAGAGGCGCGCCGGGTATTCGACGCTCTGGTACCAGACCCCCTCGCTCTCTCCCCGCATGGCGTGGGGGTGCAGCACCAGGGCCGTGAACCGCTCCGTCACGCCTCGCGTCGCCAGTAGACGCCGGTCCAGTCGATCCGGCGAATCGGGTCGATGATCCCGTGTTCGGCCCGGAACTCGTCCACCGCGCGGCGGCATGCGTCGATGGCGCCGTAGTCGTCGATCACCACGAAGCCGCCGGGCGACACGCGGTGGTAGAGCGAGTCCAGGATCTCGCGCGTGGACTGGTACAGATCGGCGTCCGCGCGCAGGATCGCCAGCCGCTCGACCGGCGCCGTGGGGAGCGTTTCCGAGAACCATCCCCGCAGCCAGCGCACGCCCTCGTCCAGCAGCCCGTAGGTGCGGAAGTTGTCCTGCACCGCGTCCAGGTCGCACGCCAGCCAGGGCTGCCGCTCCTCGCTCCAGTCCAGGTCCCAGGCGCGATCCACCTCGTGCGTCGGCGGAGGCAGCCCCTCGAAGGAGTCGGCGAGCCAGACGCGCCTGTTCTCCTCGCCGAGCGCCACCTGCAAGCCGCGCATGAAGATGGCCGCGCCCCCCTGGCACACCCCCGCCTCCAGGAAGTCCCCCGGAACCCCGTCCGCGAACACCCTGCGCGCGCAGTACTCCAGGTTGTCCAGCCGCTCCATCCCCACCATGGTGTGCGAGAACCGGCTCGGCCGCCGGCGCCGCACCGAGCCGTCCACCTTGGAGGCGACGAGCTCCTCGTACTCCGCGGGCTCCCGGTAGCGGATGTCGCGCATGAGCTGCTCGCCCTCCAGCCCGCGCGGCCGGCCCTGCTCCTCCAGCAGCTCGATGCGGAGCTCGTGCTCGGGGTAGATGAGGTTGACTAGCGCGCGCTTCAGCAGGTCGAGGTAGCGGCTCCGCACCCCCGCATCGCCGGGCGCCTCGTCCACTTCGTCCACGAGCCCGCGTCGCGCCAGGTCGCCGAGAAACGCCCGCACCGCCTGGCCGCACTCGTCCGGGCCGATCTCGAACTCACCGGCGACGCGCGCGCACAGTGCGTCGAAGGTGATGGGCGCGTCGGTCAGCTCCCAGAGCCGCCGTGCGGTGCCGTTCAGCATCATCCCCGAGCCGCTGGGGCCATGCTCCAAAACGATCCCGCCGCCCTGCACGTGGGCGACGGGACGGTGGGTGCGGAAGAGCAGAGGCGCCGGCGCGGTCCGGACCGCGGTGCCGTCCGTCAAACAGACCCTGCGTACACGGTGAAGTCGTAGACCGTACCCGCGCCGCCCGCTTCGGTGCGGGTAAACGGGACTTCCTCCACCACGGGCGTATGCCACGCCAGCTTGGCGGAGGGGTTCTCCGTGTCGGGAGTTCCGGTGGTCTGCGGCGCGTCGTTGGAGCTGGAATGCATGGGACGGTCTCCTGGGGAGGTTGTTGGACCCGCGGGGATAACGATGCTGGTTTCTTGCCACTCCGGCAAGGGCCCCCCGCCGCGCCGTTACCTGCCGCGCGCCGCGTCCTCCTCGCGGACCAGGAAGAGGCCCACGGAGAGCATCCCGAAAAGGTAGTACGCGGGCATCTCCGCCTCGGCGGTTTCCGGCCGCTGGAGGTCGCCCCAGAGCTGGCGGAGGAGTGGCATGGACAGGAAACGCGCCACGAGCGGCGACGCCTCCACCCGCGCAACCGCTTCGCCGATGCGGCCGAGCTCCCCCAGCGCCAGCCGGGTCATGTCGCCCGACTGCATGCCGCGCCGCGTGTTCCACTGCACCTCGGGGGGGAGCAGCCCCTCCATGGCCCGCCGGATCAGCCAGCGGCTCTGGCCGTCGCGCACGAACTGGTCGCGCGGAATGCCGAGGCAGAACTCCAGCAGGCGCAGATCGGCCGTCGGGTCGCGCAGCTCCATCCCGTACGCGGCGCCGATCTCGTGCAGGAAGGCGCCGGTCGCGCTCACCCCCGGCATGAGGGTGGCGAGCTGCTCCCCCCGCGGCGTCCGCGCGGAGTACCACCCGATGCGGTGCTCGGTGCGCCGCATGTGGCGCACGATGCCGGAGCGCTCCATGAACCCGGGATCGAGGGGCACGTGCCGCGCCCACACCGTCCGCGGCTCCTTGAACCGCCAGCGGAGCTGCAGGCGCGCCGCGTCGATCACGGGCCAGAAGAGCCGCCGCCACGCCACGCGCGCCATCGGCACCCCGGTCGCGCGGCTCTCCCCCGCCAGCAGCCGCCGCACGGTGGGCCAGGCGCCCGTGGCTGCGAGGTGGGCGAGCGCGAAGCTGCCGCCGTTCCACGACACGGTGCCGTTCCCCCGCTGCCCTACCAGCAGCGTCCCGATCCCGCGCTCCCGGGCCGCCGAGAGCATGTCGTGCACCCAGTAGTGGCCCAGCGCGGCGGGCGCCGGCTCGGAATGGGTGGTGAGCGTACGCAACAGGGCATCCAGCGGACTCACCCGTTCGCCGCTCACCTTCACGTGCTCGGCGATTCCGATGTACTCCGCGGCCGCGTGCGCGAGCGGCCACTCGTCCACCAGCGGTGTGGCGCCCGTCCCGTCGTCCCGCGCCGGCTCGCGCGGCGCGGATGTGAACGCCACCAGCGGCCGCCCCTGCGCGCGCAGCTCGCGCGCCGCCAGCGCCGTCACCGAGCTGGAGTCGAGCCCCGCCGTCAGCGTGGATCCCACCGGCCGGTGCGAGCGGAGGCGGCTGCGCACAGCCTGCGTGTAGAGCTCCAGGAAGCGCTCCACGTACGCCTCGTCCGATCCCAGCCGCACCTGGGGAGCGTCCCGCGCCCGCCAGTACTCGCGCACGGAGACCCCCGCTGCCGACACCGTCAGGCAGTGCGCCGGCGGAAGGCGCCGCACGTCTTCCCACAGCGTCGCGGTCCCGTCGCCCGGCCACCCGAAGAACATCTCCGCCACGTGCAGCTCGTTCACCCGGCGCGGGACGCCCCGGAGCCGGAACAGCGCCTCGTGGCCGGACGCGAACGCAAAGAAGCGCGGCGTGGCGTGGTAGTAGAGCGCCGTGTGGCCGTACTGGTCGCGCGCCACGAAGAGCCGCCGCCGCTCCCGGTCCCACGCCGCGAACGCCCAGTCTCCGAGCAGGCGCGACGGGCTCTCCTCCCCCCACCGCTCGTACGCGCGGAGGATCAGCTCGCCGTCCGGCATCGCCGCCCGCTCCTCGCGCGGAACGCCGAGCGCGCCGAACAGCCCCTCGCGGTCGTCCAGCCGCGCCGCCGCCACGAGCACGGTCTTCCCGTCGCGGCTCGTCAGCGGCATCCTCTCGCGGAGCGACTCCGGGGTGTTGTACAGCAGCCGCTGCCCCACGCCGCACGGCCCCTCGCGCCACGTGCCGCCGCCGTCCGGCCCCCACCCCGCCAACGCCGCGTCCATGCCTGCGAGCGCCTCCTCCCCCGCCGGCTCCCCGGCGAGATGCGCGAACCCAAAGATCGCGCTCATCCGCCGAACCGCCTGGCCGCGCGCGCCGCATCCTCCCATGCTCGAATCGTCATCCGTCCATTGTAGACGGCGCCTCGCGAGGGCGCAAACCCGCCGCCATCCCGCTCGGCTGGTCGTGCCTGGCCGGTCCTAGTACATTCCCGGCTCCGCGGCCACGTGCTCCTCGACCCGCTCCGTACGCCCATGCCCACGATCACACCGAACACCCCGCTCGTCCGCGATCCCGCCCTCATCAGCGCCTCGCTCGGCGAGGAGATCGCGATGCTCCATGTCGAGTCGGGCCGCTACTTCTTCCTGAACGGCGTCGCGGCGGCCATCTGGGAGCGCCTGGAGGAAGCCACCACCCCCGCCGACCTCTGCGCCGCCCTCGTGGAGCGCTACGACGTCTCGCCCGCGCAGTGCGAGACCGAGGTGCTCTCGCTGCTGGGAACGCTCCTCGACAAGGAAATGATCCACGTAGCGCGATGACCGCGCTGCGCACCCTTGGCCGCCTCGCCTGGTCCGACCGGCGACTGCTCGCGGAGGCCGCGTTCTGCCTCGCCGCCGCCCGCGCCATGGTGCTCACGATCCCCTTCCGCCGCCTCTCCTCGCGCCTCGGCACCCCCGGCCGCGAGACCTCCACCGCCGCTCCGCCGGAAACGACCCTCGACACCCTCAGAAAAGTCCGCTGGGCCCTCCAGGCGACGAGCCGGCGCCTCCCCTGGCGGTGCGCGTGTCTCGAACAGGGCATCGCCGGCAAGACGATGCTGCGCCGCCGCGGCATCGCGAGCACGCTGTACCTGGGCGTGGCCCGCGAAGGCGACGCGCGCGCCACCGCCCACGCCTGGCTCCGGAGCGGCCCGCTCGTCATCACCGGCGCCGCCGGCCGCGAGCGCTTCACCGTCGTCGCCACCTACGCGGACGACGAGCCACTTCCGGATGGCCCCGTCCCGCGAGCGGGTTGACGGAAACGCGGGTGTGGGTTAGCTTCGAGTCCTCGAACGCGCCGGGAATGCGTTCGAGCTTTCGGACTCGGGACGTGGCGCAGCCCGGTAGCGCACCTGAATGGGGTTCAGGGGGTCGCCGGTTCAAATCCGGCCGTCCCGACTAGATGTAAGAGAAGGCCCTCCAACGCGTTAGCGCTGGAGGGCCTTCTCGCGTCCGGAGGGGGCGTGTATGTTTTTGTGTATGTTTGTTTCGGGGGTTTGTAGGCACCGCGAGGCTCACGAGCGTCCTCCCTGCACCACGATTCCAAGCTTCCGGACCGGCTGCGTGACCGCCAACGCGATCTCCTCCGGGTCCTCCGTGAGATAGCAGTTACGCAGGCTGCGCGGGTCCTTCCGCCCCTGCGCGTCCATCCGCGCCTTCTCCGGGTGGTGCCGCCGGTCGTTCTCCCACCCCCGGCGGACCGCGTGCGCGTTGACGTACGGGATCCAGAGCACGCCCGCCGCCTGCGCCCGCTCCCGGTTCAGATCCGTCACCACGTCACGCAACAGCCGGATCATGTAGGAGCGGTTGCCGATCGGGTCCCGCACGGCTTCCCTGAGCCTGGCCGCCGTCGCACCATCTACCTGCGGCACGAGGAACTTCACAGCCTCGCGGAACGCCTCCTCCCGGCGGGCATTGAAGTAGCCCAGCAGCACCACGCCGGCGGCCCTGGCACGCTCCAGGTTAGCGGTGTCCACCAGCCGCTTCAGCAGCTTGGCCACATAGTGCCGGTCCCACGGCGCGTCCGAGCGAGGCGCCCGGAACGCATAGCTCTCCCCCACGGCCCCGCCCTTCCGGATCAGCATCTCCACCGAGGCGCGGGTGCGCTCGCCGTCGATTGGCACCCACCGGCCGTCCATCTCCTTGTCCGTCTCCCACCGCTTGTGCAGCCGCCCGTACGGCCAGCGCACGGGATCGCGCCTCGGGTCGTAGTCGCACGGCCGGAACTCGCAGATGGCCGTATTGCGCCAGCCGGTGCCGAAGGCCAGGTCGAGCCAGAAGCCGAGTAGCCCCTGCTCGTCGATGCGGTCCGCGTACGGGCGCACGGCCTCATACCAGTCCCAGGACGCCCAGATGCGAAGCGGACGCGCGTTGCGCAGCACCCCGTAGCCGGAGATCGGATTCTCCGGGATCCAGCGCCGCTTCTTGTGCGCGGCGTGGTTGAGGCAGGTGTTGAGGAAGGTGATGTCGGCGCCGATGGTGGTGTCGGTCACCTCCCCGCGCAGCTTGCGGCCCTGCACGCGCACGCGGCCGGCGCGGCGGTCGGCGACGAAGCGGTCAATGAGATCATGGGTAAGGCGGCGAACGTCGCCGAAGGCCTTCGGGTCGACGGTGCGGACATACGCCTGCCAGAGGTTTGCGCGCCGCCGCGACTCGGCCAGGTCGTCGGTCTTCTTCCCCAGGCGCTGCTTCTGCTCGACGCGGGGGAGGATGACACCGGCCTCGTACTTCTCGAACAGGGCGGTGAGCGTAAGCGTGCCTGTCTGCTGCGCCTCTAACGCCGTCTCCAGTTCCCGTTGGATCCGCTTCGCCTCGCGCTTGGCCCTCTCCCAGTCCGAATGCCCCAGCGACTCCTTCCGGAGATTGCCGTACCGCGTAACCACGATGCCGTCGGGCATCCACTTCTCGCCGGCGGGCGCGTTCGGGTCGTACCAGACGAGGTAGAGGGACCGCCGTCCGGCGAACCTTCTTCACCGAGACGGTGGTCCCGTAATCTCCCGTGCTCCAGCTCTTCTCGACCTTTCCGCTCATCTACCCGTTACCTCCGCATCCCGCCTGCCTTGGCCGACAGGAGCCGGGACCCAAGCGCGCCGGCGGCCCGCGTGCGTCTGCGCTCCACGTCAGGACGCGGGACGCCCGTCTGCGCGGCCGGTTCCAGTTGAAGGCGCAGGGGAGTGTGCTCGTCGTCGGATTGCGCCGGCTGATAGCCAGCCTTCCGCGGCACGTCGTAGTACGCGAAGGCCGGGCGGTGCTTCGTGCCGACGTTGCGCTCGGGCTGCTCTCTCAGGAGGCGCCCCAAGTGCGAAACGCTGTATCCGCCGATCCCGGCGGCCTCGGCGAGGCTAACAGACCGGGTAGCGCCCCGCCGGAACGCCGCATCCAACTCGGACGCTACACACCGCAGGGTACGCACGGTGGGCGTGTCGCCCTCCCAGGCCTCCAGGTACTCAGCCCGGGCACGAAGCCATTCCGCGAGTGACTCCGGTGCGCCGGTGTACTCGACCGTGCCCGCTGCGAAGGAGGACGCGTTCACGTGACCTTCGCACTCAGACCGTAGGCGCGGAGGCGGCCGTATCCGGCCGCGGCGCCTGCTCCAGCCACCGCTCCACCGCGCGCACGTGCCCGCTGAGGGCAAGCTCGTTGAGCCGCCTGACCGGCTTGCCCGCCAGTCTCTTCAGGCGAGCGAAGGTGTCGCGGTGTGAGGCACCGGTCCGGGCGCAGTACTCGCGGACCCTTCGCGAAAGCAACGCACGGAGCGCACGCCGCCGCGCCTCCACGGGGACGTCGCAGCCGGACCCGGGGCCTGCCGCCTCTCGCAGCGCCAGCGCGAAGGGGAGCGGGTCCTCGAGCGCGAGTCCGCATTCTTCAGCGACGGCCCGCGCCCGCTCCAGCTCCGCCGGGGCGAGCACCCGTGCTCCGACGACGATCTCCCAGTCGCTCCCGGTGGACCCCAGCGCCCGGAAGTCGCTCTCCTCGCCTTCGCCCGTCCGCGCGCGAGCGATCTCCACGTCGTCGGAAGCGGTCTGCTGCGGGAGGTGATGGGAACGTTCGTCCGAGAGCGCCCGCGCATGCCTGAGCAGACCCGGATCGGCGGGTAGATAGAGATGTGCGTCCTGTTCGGACAGCCCGGGGACGACGCGCACGAAGCGTCCGACCACCTGGCGAAAGAAGAGCTCGGTGCTCGCGTTGGTCGCCCAGACGCCCACGCGCAGCCGCGGAATGTCGGTTCCCTCGCTCACCTGGCGGACCGCGACGATCCACATCTCGCGGCTCGCCGTGAATCGGGCGATCACTGCCGAGGCATCCGGGTCGTCCGAAAGGGCGACGGCGGGCATCATCCCCGTGACTTGCCGCAGGCGCTCCGCCACCTTTCGCGCATGCGCCTGGTCCATGCACACCACCAGCCCGCCTGCGTCCGCGTGGCCCCGCAGCCGAACGTCGAGGAGACGCCGGTGGGCCCGCTCCAGTGCGTGCCCCATCCAGCCGCCGGCGGGATCCAGCGCCGTGCGGAGACGGGCCGCCGCGGCCCCGCGGAACGCTTGATCCAGCCGCGCGCCGGGGATCTCACTGCAGATCTCAATTCCCGCCCTGTGCGCCGCGATCTGCCACTGCCGGCGGAGGTGCGTGGTGGGACAGATCACCGCCAGGGTGTCGACGTGACGGTCAGCGAGGGCGCCGTGCGCGAGGTGCAGCGCGAACGTGGTTTCCCCGGCGCCGGGCGTCGCCTCCGCCAGGAAATCCCGCGGCCGGCCGCCGTCCTCCCAGCAGCGCGTGGCTTCCTGTTGCCAGCGGCGCAGTCCCGAACGCCGACGAGCGGGCGCCACAGGGCGAGTCCGGGAGGCAAGCGCGCTCCCGGCGGCATCCGCCCCCATCCCCGTCCGTGTCGCAGGTCCAGAGGCGGCTCCGCGCGTCATGGCGATCTCCCGTAAGGCGTTCAGGTCCGCCGATGTTACCCCGTGCAATCAGACCGGGGACGGTCCCGGCCCCTGCCGCCGGGGTACCATCGAGTACCGAATTTCCGCCGTTCCCAGGTGCCCAGGACGCGACGTGAGCGCCGCCCCGCTGGACGACCGGATCAACGCACGCGCGCAGCTGGAGCACATCGCACGCGGGCTCTACGCGGACCCCACCGCGGCACTCCGCGCGATGCGCTACGACGCCCACACCCAGGGAGCGGAAGAGGTCCGCCGCAGGCTTGAGGACAACTTCACCCACTACGGAGAGCCGCCCGTCCGCGTGCATGGCCCGGCGCGGGAGCGCGCCCAACTCGCCCTGCGCGAGGGCGGGGTCGCGGCCGACATCGAACGCTGGCTGACGCACGACCACACTCCGGCCGGGCCGCAGCTCATCCGCGACGGCGAGATCGAGCGGGTGATGCGGGCGCCGGATGCCGAGGCACTCGGCCGCGCACCGGCGGACGCCCGATGGCCCCTGCCGGGAGAGGACCCCCGCACTGGGCTCAACGCGGAGGAGCGTCTCGCGTACGACCAGATCGAGGGGTTCGCGGAGGCGAAGGAGCGTGCGGACCGGCGTCAGGCCGCCGAAGCCCGGCTGCACGAGATCGCCGACCACCGGGACAACCTGACGGCCGCGGAGGCCAACATCCCACGCGCCAAGGCTGCGCTGAAGAGCGAGGTCGAAGGAGCCTTCGCCGACAGTGCGAAGGCGTTGGGGCGGATCGAACGCGCGCTGGAGCGGGACGGGCCGTCCGAGACGGCGCAGCGCATTCGCTCGGGGGAGCTGCTGAAGAACGAACAGAAGATCACCGCGCCGAAACGCCTTTTAGGCGTGATCCCCCGGCGCGACCGGACGGCCGAAACGGAAGCGCGCGAACGCGTGGCGCAACGGATCGAGACGATCGGGTACTACGAGGGGGACCTGGGGAAGTGGAGCACGTTTCAGCCGCAGAATGGACCCGCGGTGCACGGGGCGAAGAACGTGCGAGCCGCCCTCGACCGCGAGGAGGCACGGGTTGCGGCCGACAGCGGGATTGGCCGCGACCGTGAACAGGTGATGCGAAACCGGCCCGCGCCTGTCCACCCCAGCCGCGAGGCGAGTCAGCTCGGCCGGGCGGCGCAAGAGCACCTCAACCGGCTCCAGCCGGAGAGCCGCGAGCGCGTCATCCGCGCCGCGCGCCAGTCAGGCGTGAACCGGATCGGCGCCGCGCTCGGTCACCTGCAGACGATCCAGATGGTCGCGCGGACGTTCCGAGAGGGCATCGAGCCGCCGGGCCAGTGAGGAAGCATTCGTTTCACCCCAAAACGTCCGGCAGGATTCGGTAAGCAGCACCATCAACGAGCGTTTCGCCATCCGCGAGGATGACCCACAGATCGAGGACCCCGTCTCGGAGCGGTGGCAGGACTGCACCTACGCCACGTTCCTGAGAGCGGCAGGACTGGGTTCAAGCGCAGTAGTTGTCGCAGATGAATACCGCTGTGCCCCAAATGCCCTATCTCCGGTTCCTGCAATCATCCCCGGTCTATTCATTCGCGGCGCATGCTTGGATTTGCCCGGAACCGAGAGTATACTGGGCAACCCGGCTTCTTCCCAGACGTGGGACCTGCCTGGGAGGCTAGACCAACGCACATCGGCAAGACCGCGCGAGCTGCGCCTCGCGCCCCGACTCCTTTGCCCGCGCCCTGCGGCCGGGCGTTCGCCGCTCACATCGCCCATGCCGCGCCGTCAACACCGCCGATTTGTAGAGCTTTTCCGCCCGCTTCTGCCGATTGCCGCTGCCGTGCCAACGGTTATCGCAGCACTCACATGGGGACTATTCCCACTGCTGTTGGGGGCAGTCCTGACGATCGTTGTTCTCCGCTATACAAGCCCGCTTCTGCGCCTGTTTCTGCGGGTCGTACCACCAGAGGAGGGGCCAACCGACCGGCGCGGATTCCGCGGCCTACTTCCCTACACAGAAGGCGAGACGCTCCCGGGTCGAACTCAGGACGAAGTCGAATGCCGTTCTAAGATCCGAGACCTCCGCCACCGGTTCTTCGTGCTTGCTGGTGAGGCAGGGTGCGGCAAGTCCTCCCTGTTGAATGCGGCACTTGTTCCTGAAATGCGGGCCTGGGCTGAGGTGGTGCAATTGCGGGTACACGACAATCCATTTGGTGAACTTGCCCGCGCTGTGAACCTGCCACATGTACCGAGCAGGGAATTTCCGCCAACCCGTGCCGCAACGCTTATTAGAAGTGCCTGGCCAGCCGCAGTGGACCGCCGTCCACTGATCATCGTCATCGATCAGTTCGAGGAGTTGTTTCTGCATTCCAGCAGCGATGAGCGTGTAGCATTCCTATCGTTGCTCCACGACCTAGTCGCCGATAACCGCGCACGCGTGGCCGTCGCGCTCCGTCGCGACCGACTTGATCTGCTCCTCGTGCTGCTCCTTCAGGTTGATCCCAGCGAGCGAGTACTGTCGCTTTCCATGCTGCACATGCTTGAGCCGTTCCGTGAGGCCGAAGCGCGACAAGTCACCGAGGAGATCCTTTCGGAGTTCGTGGACGGTGATCCCCTGCGCGCGCAGCAGATGGACGACCTGGCGGCGACCCTCGCCCGTGACCTCCTCCGGCCGCCCCGCGACAAACGAGTCTCGCAACGCGAACCGTGGACAGTGCTACCCGCCGAACTCCAGGGCGTTGGCCGAATGTTGCAAAGGGAGGGCCCGGCGCAACTCTCTGTCGAGCGGTACCGCGCGCGCGGAGGGCGCGAGGGGCTTGTGCGCGACTTCTTGGAGGACGTGCGAAGCGAAGTCAGCCAGACCACAGGCGTGGATGGTTCGATCGCCCTCACTGTCCTCCAGGAACTCTCCCCAGGGGGGATCCGCCTCACATTGGCTGCGAACGAGTTGCTGAAAGCGCCCAGCCTCCGATCACTGGATGCCAAAACCCTCGACAGAGTACTACGTGCGTTTGAGCGCCTGCTACTAGTAAATCGGCTTCCTGCGAGCACCGCGGAGGCTCCGGACAAGTTCGAACTCATCCACGACCAGTTAGCGAAACTCCTGCACGACGCCCCTGATCCCTTTTTGGTAAAAAAGCGCAACGCGGAGGCCCGCCTGGAGATGTGGCTGTTGCAGACGCGTAGCGCGCCAACTGCCCCTGGACGGCGGCGGCTTCGTGACCGGATTGCGACGCCTTTGCCGCTCAGCGAGGCGGTCCGACTGCGTCGATTTGCGGTCACAGAGGACGCCCGCCGAATGATCGCGGAGGCTCTATGGGCATTCCGTGCGCAACTCGCGGTCGCAGTGGTAGCAATGCTTCTTCTTGGAAGCGTCTCACTCAGCGTGAATAACTCGAATCCGGTTCAAGCACGGCTCGCCGAAAAGGAGGCCATACGACTGGCGACCCTCTTCCACGACGACGACGATGGGGCGACCCTGACTACCCTGACCCTCGCGCTGGCCGAAGGTGGTTCTGTTGAGAAGGCGCTTGCCGCCGCCGCCCTTGTTCGCGCACCCGCCGAGCGGGCAGCCATGCTCGCCATTGTCGCGGACAGCCTACTCCAACTCGGCCACGTACCAGCGGCGGGCCGGGTTCTGCAGCAGGCTCTACGTCTAGGGCACCTCGTCCAGAACGACACCACGGGACTAATTGCACGAATGGCCGAGGCCCTAGGTCAAATCCACCCGGACTCCGCGTCTGCGCTGACCGCCGCGACCAAAACGCCGATCGCCCGGGCTTGGGTGCTTGCCGACGTGGCCCGCGGGCTTTCCCATCTCAGACCTGCATCGGCGCGCGAGCGGTCCCTAACTGATGCGCGAGCCAGTGCACTCAGCCTGCCCGACAGCCTTGGGCGGCTGGAGGCACTGGTCCATATCGCCGACGTGGCGCAGGAAATCAATGCTCCGGCGGAGTTGTCGCTCACCGCGGTGGAGATTGACCGATCTATACAGAATCGAAGAGAGAAGCAGGAACTGGTGCGTGCCGCGGAAGTACTTGGGCGTGCTGGGAGAATCGAGGAGGCGACCGCCGCATTCTGGGCTGCGAGCCAACTACCGGGCATGGGGTCGATTAACCCGAACCGTGTCGCGGAACAGGAATTGATCGCAGCAATCGATCACTTCGCGCGTGCGGGAATGCTTCCCGAGGTACTCACCACAGCCGCGCGTGCTCCGCTTGACGGCAACGAGAACTATGTGGGGATTGTTGCCGGCGGAATCGCCTTGGCCGCGGGACTGGATACCGCGTTGCAGGTCGTACGCCGCCTCTCGAGCGGCGTGTCCCGGGACGAGGCGGTCCTAGCCATGGCATCGGTACTGTTCCAGTCTCAGAAAATCCGAGAGGCGAGAATTGCGCTCGGGGACTTCAAGGGACCTCCGAGTGGTGAGTACCTCGGGGCTGAAGGCCTGATGTACAGTCGTGCCGTGGAACTCCTATTCAACGCTGGAGAAAGGCAACGCGCCGAGGTCGTCGCGTACACCCTCGACACGTCGGGAAGCGTCTATGCGAACCGAGGTTGGAACGAGAGCATTGTTGGAAAACTGTACCTTTCCCTCGGAATGCCCGACTCTGCCCTTAAATTCGCGACCATACCCGGAAAGCGCTGCGACTCGCTGATTGACATTGGTTCGTACTTGCTAGACGAGGGTGATCACTCACGCGGCTTTGCCGCGCTCGAGGCCGCGCTCCGCCAGTGTCCAGCGTATGAGGAAGAGCATTCGCGCATGGGTCCATGGCGAGTGAGGGTGGCCACGGAGTACCTGCGAACCAACGCCATGCAGTCCGCCGATCTGCGCCTGCGGAAAATCGTAGTCGCGGGTGCCGACTCCGCGCGCGCCGCGGCCGCCTTGCGGCTTTCTACTGCTGGCCACATTGCGGAATCGCGGCGGCTCACCGCCTCAATCCGCGATGAGGTAGAACGCGGACGCGCACTCGAGGGGCTGGGGATTGCGCTTGTGCTCCAAGACAGCTTGCCCGCCGCAGAAGCGGTATATACAAATATCCGGTTGGCTGCATCGCGTCATACGCTCTGTCGTGCGATAGGGCAGCGCTACGCGAAATGGGGCCGTTACCGTGACGCGAATCGTGTGGCGAACATCTGCGATTCCTCTGGTGATCGCATTTACGTACTGAGTTCCATTCTCCGACACCGGACCGCCCATTTGCGGCGCGCGCGCTTAAAATCAACCCGAAGTGCGTAGGTGCCCAACGGAATAAGAGGAGGGAAAGCGCCCCGACAATAGGTGCCGACGAGCTCTTATTCCCCAAGTCCCGAAGTAACTCCACTTCAGTACATCGGATTTGGCTTATAAAGCCCACGGACCTCCTGCATCTCGAGGTAGTTCAGCTTGTCGACGTACAGAGGCCGGTGGCCACGGACGAGCAGCTGCTGCTTCTCGGGAGGCATGCCGAGCACTTCGTCCGGGAGCACGATGCGGCCGGTGCTCACCTGGCTCACCCGGGCTCAAGCGTCAGCGCTCCGCGCCCGCGGGATGCTCCCGCACCGCTGCGGTTTCGTTGCATGCGTGCAACGGGTGACCCACCCCGGATCACCACGCGCAGGAGTCCCACCGCGCTCGCCTCGTGCGAACGACGGATGACAAGTCGAAATCTGGTGCGTCAGTTTGAAGAAAGGTATGTTGGGATCAAGGTTGATGCGCCGCTGCGCCATTATTCGGACTGTCGATTCGCATGTCGAAATCCCGCGAATGGGTGTACTGGCCCGCCCGCCTTGAGTACGCCGCGCCCTGGCTGATCGGACCCTCCCTGTTCATCCTGCTGGGTGCACTGGGATTCTCGTCGCGCTACATCGACACGGTTTCTCAGACCCCCCGCCCGGTTTCCAAGTCGATTCTCTTCATAGTCCTTGGCACTGCGCTCAGTTTTATTTTGCTCCTTACGCACGCTCGGACGGCGTATGTCACGTTCCGGCAGTCGGTCCGCCCCGTGTTCTTCACGACGATCCTGCTGAGCGTAGCCTACGGTGCCCTCTGGAGCAGCCTACTTGTCGTGAACGGTAGCCTCGCGTGCGCCCTTTGCGACGCCTCTCAGATCGACATACCAACTACGCTTCACGTCTCGGCGACTGCAGTCCAGATCCTGGCCTCGGTCCTCCTCGTATCGGCGCTCTGGAAGACAGAGGATCTGAGCCTGGGGAAGGTACAGAAACTCCGAGACGTGGCACTCGCTCACCTGCCGAAGGTGGTGAAGGGAAACGCGTCTCAGGACGAGTACCAGCGGGTGCTGGAAACGCTGGCGGCAATTCCGGCCGCGGCAGGCGAAATCGGGCTGGTCACGCCACGTGAGCAGAGTCTGGTTGCCGACTGGACTTCCGCCGCCGAAGAACTGGCTGCCGATCTCGGCGGATGGACGCCGAGGGAGATCCCGGAGAACATCCCCTCACGCGTCGCTGCGAACCTGCTGCGCCTCGCACGTTCATGAACTTACCTCAGATCCCGTGATGAGCACGAGCTACCAAGCTGTCCGCCTCGCGGTCGTCGATGGCGCTTCCCCGCGGGAATGCAATCCGTGGAACGCGGAACACCCGCTCGCGGGATATGAAAAGCTGATCAATGAACTCTGCCCGACGATTGCGACGAACTTCCAGCAATTCGACGAGCAGCGCTTCCGCGTGGCCTGGGATTCGCCGTCAGACTTGCAGGCACGGAAGGGCGAGGCATGGCAGCGTTTTGTAGGCGTGCTCGTGGACGCCGTCGGCGCCGAAGGAATTTCGTCGCAGACGGCAGTCGAAAACACGGTGATCGAGATCTGCAATCGCATTGCTACCGAGTCCAACACTCCGATGTACATCCGGGTGGGATTCTACATCTTCGTGATGACCTCCGAGCGGGAAACGCAATTCCAGGCGGACTTGAGCCAGGGACTTCGTGACAAGCTGAACGAGAAGTTCAAGCACCTGCCTCCGGATTTCCGGATCGTGAAGACAGTTTCCGATCCCAAGTTCCTGATCAAGGCCCTCGAGGCCGAGACGAGCCAGCTGGCCCGGAACCTCGGCACGTGGAAGATCCGGCAACCGGCCCTCTCCCTCACCACCAAGTGAGCTGAGCGATGGCTGCCAAGGAACTCACCTTTGGAACTGACGCCCGCACTGCGCTCCGGCGCGGCGTGGACAAGCTGGCCGACGCCGTCCGGGTGACGCTGGGGCCCCAGGGCCGTAACGTCGTAATCGACCGTAGGTTTGGGGCGCCCCTGATCACCAAGGACGGCGTGACCGTCGCTCAACAAGTGGAGCTGGAGCACCCAATCGAGAACATGGGTGCGCAGATGGTCAAGGAAGTGGCTACTAAGACCAGCGACCTTGCCGGCGACGGAACCACCACCGCCACAGTACTAGCCCAAGCGATCTTCCGCGAAGGTCTGAGAATGGTCGCCGCCGGCGCGAACCCGATGGCGCTTAAGCGTGGCATCGACAAGGCCGTGGAGAAGGTGGTCGCCGAGCTCAAGGGAATGTCCGTCCCGGTCACGAGCCGGCGCGAGATCGCACAGGTCGGCAACATCTCGGCGGGTACCGGGGGGGCTGCGTCGTCCCGGGAACCGGTGGAATCCGGCGTCGACACGGTGACGCTCGATGAACTCATCGCGCTAGACGACGCGAACAACCCTGCGCCTACCATTGGTGATCTGGCGGCGGACTACGCCCTCCCGCCTCTCCCCGGCAAAGTTGCGGACCACCGGGTTAGCGTCTCTGCTACGCTACCCATGACCTTTTGGACGGCGGCGAAGACGGCTGGGCTGACGGCGGACCAAGCGGGCATGCTGGCAGAAGCGGCGTCAGATCATGCGTTTACCCGACTCGACCGCGCTATTCGCGCCCTTCACGAGCGCAGGAGGGCGGAAGTGTCGCTCGGGAGCGCAGATTTCCAGCAGCCTATGGGCTTCGAGGAGATCGGGGAATTGATCGCCCTAGCAATGGAGAAGGTCGGAAAGGACGGCGTCATCACCGTGGAGGAGGCGAAAGGCTTGGAGACCGTGCTGGAAACGGTGGAGGGGATGCAGTTCGACCGCGGTTACCTGTCGCCATACTTCGTCACCGACCCTGACCGGATGGAGGCGGTGCTTGAGGAGACCCTTGTCCTCATTCACGAACAGAAGATCAGCAGCATGAAGGATCTGCTGCCAGTGCTTGAGAGGGTAGCGCAGGTGGGCCGGCCGCTTCTGATCATCGCCGAGGACGTTGACGCTGAGGCGCTGGCGACGTTGGTCGTAAACAAGTTGCGTGGCACGCTCAAAGTCTGCGCGGTAAAAGCCCCTGGCTTCGGCGATCGCCGCAAGGAAATGCTGCAAGACATCGCCGTGCTCGCTGGCGGCCGCGTAATCAGCGCGGAAGTCGGCCTCACTCTCGAGAGTGCCGTGCTCGGCGACCTGGGCCGCGCAAAGCGCGTCCTAGTGGACAAAGACAATACGGTCCTGGTGGACGGAGCCGGGGAGATCGAGGTCATCCAAGCCCGCATCAGAGAGATTCGTGCGGCTGTCGAAAGAACCACATCTGACTACGACCGCGAGAAGCTACAGGAGCGTCTGGCCAAGGTGGCGGGCCGCGTGGCAGTGATCCACGTGGGTGCGGCCACCGAGACGGAGATGAAGGAGAAGAAGGCCCGCGTAGAGGACGCGCTGCACGCGGCACGCGCGGCGGTGGAGGAGGGAATTGTCCCTGGCGGCGGTGTCGCGCTGCTTCGCGCCCAGGCGGCGCTACACGATTTGAAGGTGGACGACGTGGATCAGCAGGCGGGGATACGCATTCTTGAGCGAGCGCTGGAGGAGCCGATCCGTCAGATTGCTCAGAACGCGGGCGTCGAGGGCTCAATCGTGGTGGCGAGAGTGCGCGAGAGCGGGAACGCGCACTGGGGATACAACGCCCGCACCGACGAGTACGAGGACTTGGTGGAAGCGGGCGTGATTGACCCCACAAAGGTCACACGCACCGCGCTGCAGAACGCAGCGTCGATTGCGGGGCTCCTTTTAAGCACCGAGTCGGTCGTCGTGGAGCGGCCGGAGATGGTCCGGAGTCAGGACGTGCCGGCGTCCGGCGGCATGGCTGACATGTACTAAGACGGAGCCGAGCCGGTGGCGGAAGCGCAAGGGCGGGGACGGCACCGAGTCCGTCCCCGCTCGTGCGTTTCCCCCGTTCCCGGAGTGCCGCGAGTCCTTGGGCTGGGAGGCTGCACGTTCTCGCCGGGCCCTCTTCTCGGCCCCGAAGAGGTCCGTGAATCCCGATGCATGGTCCGCCGCTGCGGTGCAGATATGGCGGATCGTTTCCCAATCGATCCAGCCCACCTGCTCCGGAATCGCGCCGATGGCCTCCCGAAGGCGCGCGATGTCCGCATCAAGCAGGTCGAAGCCAGCCGGAGCGATCTCGCGGACAGTAGGGCTCACCGAGCCTGCGTGGCTCTTCCGGATGTCCCGTAGCTGACTCTTCAGATCACGGAAGATCTCGGGCCTGCGCCCGAGTCCGTCAAACACGTGAACGATGGGGAGATTCACGTTCAGCTCGGGAGTGTACCGCGCACCCGCGTTGGCGATCGATTCGTCGAGCCGGGCGCGGAACCAATCGCCTGTAAGAACCTCGGCGTTGAACCGAAAGTAGGTTCGGCCGCGATTCTCTTCCCGTGCCAGGCGCTCGAGGATTTCGAACTGGCCCCAGTAACCGAAATCGACCGCGCGGGTGCCGGCCGCGGCCGTCCACTGGTTGACCCTGGTTCCACCGGTCCATGAACCAGTGCTGGTTCGGTATCCCGGATCCTGTCTGTCGAGCGGGGTGCAGATCGTCAGGCGCGTCAGCCGCGGCCGCTTGAGCAGAGCCGTCTCGACGGACTCGTCGATCTGCTTCCACTGCGAATTGCCCGGCGTCGCCATGAAGTAATTGGCCTGCCAGCCTCACTCGTCACCATTTGGCAGGATCCACACAGCTTCGACGCCCGCATCAGGAGCGCCGATGCGGATGAAGCGCGCGCCTTTCGGAACGGTTTCACCCGCGGCGAGCTGGCACACCAGCTCTTCGAACGCGGCGTGCTGCGATCCTTTGAGGGGGCGAAGGTCAGTCCACGAGATATTCATAAGTAACGGGTCGCGGATGGAGCGGCGACGGGCTACCCGCGAGCGTCAACCAATCGTCCACCGCCACCCGCATCCAGTCAAGAGCGCATGGCCCGCGAGATGACCGGATGGTGCATTACAGACGTAGCTTTCTCAGGGGCTGCACGGTACTGGACGGGATCGAGCCGGAAGACGGCCAGAAACTCGCTCCCGCGAAACTCGCTCACTACCGGAACATCCGACAGAGCTGACGTGACCACAGCCAGGACGAAGTCGGGGTCGTCTCTCGCTCGGCGGAACTCGCCCACCGTCAAAAAGAACTCCTGCTGATCGCCCTGCACCCCTTTCACTTCCACATGCTCCACCGTGTCACCGCGGCGACAATCCAAGTCGTATCCGCACCCGGCGTGCTCGACCGACTCGACGTCCCAGCCCGCGTCCACGTACCGGCCCACGACCAGGGCGACAGCGGCCCGTTCTGCGCGTTCATTCTGCAGCGGATCACTGAATCCCGCACCTCGGGCACCGCCGGTCGAGAAGACGGGCTCGACCCGAGCCAGGTCGATCACGCCCGAAGCTGCCTCAACAATCGCCGCGATCTCGGGCACCTGCTCATCCTCCAGGTACAGCGTAGGACTCGACCATTCTCGGCGGGATTGGCCCTCCGTTTCACGAGCCGGCCTTGCTGGATGCGCTCGGCGTAGACCCTCCTCTCGCTGGCCCACAGGGGAACTACTACCTCGAGGGGCACGAGCACCGCACGTACGATGCGCGCTGCACCGGCAGCAGGTGGGTGATACCGCGACGGGCGTCGCGGCCGACCTTCGCCCGGAGACTTCCTTCCGGGTCGCCGTCTTCGAGGGTGGCGATTAGTTGAGCGGCCGCGTAGTGCGACTGGCAGCTTATCCCCTTCTAAGTTGTTGCTATGCAAGGGGATGGGATGGTTTTCACCAATCTGGCCAAGCTTACGTCGTGGTACTTCAGTGTGATTGCCGGCGGTAATGCTGCCGAAGCGCTGACTACTCTCCTGGCTGCGCTCCCTTCACAGACTCGGGCCGAAGCTGCCGACGTGATAAGAGCAACAGTCAAAACAGCGTTCGAGAAGGCGAAGTGTCCCGTCCCTGAGTGGCTAACAGTCGAAAATCGGGAGTAGAAGTCTCTCGAGGTGGCTGGCCTTTTTCGGCCTGACTGTCAGCGTTCCAGGCACGTCTGTGATCGGAAAGTTAGGATCAAAGTGGTCAGTCCATAATGCTAATCAGTCGGCATCGCCGATAGCGCATTCCTGTCAGCGCCCGTAGCGGCTGTTTAGGGTTGGCTGAGTGAACGACTACGCCTTGACGTTCAACCATCCCGATCGAACTTGTAAACCAAGGAGTTCGTTCGATAGCCGGTACTTCGGCGTCGTGTGGCGCGCAGAGATCCGGGACCGCCGCGGTCCACTGCTGACGCTTGGACCCTGGACCTCGCAGCTAAAGGCTGCGGCCGGTGGACCCACAATCAAATCTCTTGCTGCCCCGACGGTCCTCCGTTTACCATGCGGAGCATTGACCCGAAATGGTGATGCTGCCCGACGCAGTGATTCTCCTCCCGCTGGCATTCCTTTACGGATTCATCGCTTCTGGACCGTTGCGATGACGGTGCCGTTTCCGCGAAGTCGCGGCAACGGGGCGCCTGGCGCGCGTCGGGCGGTTCTTCGCGTGGCTTTTCCTTCATCAAATCGCACCTCCGACTGGAGACCCGAGATGAAGCCGATAATGCTCACACCCGTCCTGGCATCGTGCCTTCTCCTCGCGGCCTGCGGCGACTCAGGGCGCAGGGGAGAAGGAACTGCCACCCAGACGATGCGCAGCTTCGTCGAGTCCGGCCAGCCACGCAGGCGGGAGCTTTCTCATCTCGGGCTTACGCCGGTGTCGTTCGAGGGCAAGTGGGGCTACATGGACGCGAACTACTCCGAGGGACTGGCCCGCTTCCGCGTGGGCTCTCAGTGGGGTTATGTGGACACAGAAGGAAAGATCGTAATCAACCCCACATTCCCGGTCTCCCATTTTGGCGATTCGTGGGATCGCATCGACACCGGGGAGGGGCGCTCCGTCTACCGTGAGCGGCCTTCGGGCAGCTACATCATCGACTACGATTTCGAGGGCGCCCGCGACTTCCACTCCGGGCGCGCGGCCGTGCGCGTCCCCGAGGGCACCGGGTTCATCGACAAACGGGGCAGTGGGCGATCCAGCCCATTTACGAGGACGTCGCCGACTTCTCGGAAGGCGTGGCGGCGGTCAAGACCGGCGGGCGGATGGGGTACGTGGTTCCGTCCGGGAAGATCGTGATCCAGCCCCAGTTCGACTGGGCGGGCGACTTTAAGGAAGGCTTCGCGCCGGTGCTGGTGGCCGACCGATGGGCCTGATCGACCACGCCGGGCACTACGTGACGGGCATGAGGTTCTCCGAGATCTCGCACCTGCACAACGGGCTCGCCTCGGTCCGCGACGGAAACCTCTACGGGTACATCGACCGCACGGGAAACTCGTCATCCAGCCACCCTTCACCTTCGCCTTCCCGTTCTCCGATGAGGGGCTCGCGGCGGTGAAGGAGGGCGAGATGTGGGGCTACATCGATCGCCACGGGAACTACGTGGTGCCGCCCCATAACGGGCACGGCGACAGCTTCAAGGAGGGGCTGGCCAGCGTGCAGATCACGGCGGGCAGTTCGGACTTCCGGTACATTGACCCTCACGGAAACTTCGTGACGCCGCACGGAAGTGACCGGGCGTCGATTGGTGCGGTCCCCTGGCGTACTCAACCAATTTCTCCACACAGGTCGCCCATGACTCGCTCGCTGACGTACGGCACGGTGCTATTGATCGCCTCGCTCCAGGTCCGGCCGGGGCATGCCTAGCTCCAGATCACCAGCGTCACCGCGGAAAGCCAGGAGGCCGGTGCCCTGCATGTCACACCGATGAACGTCTCCGGTCCGGTCTGGAGAATAGAGGCGCGTCCCCAGGACTACACGTTCTACGTAACCCTGACGATGAACCAGGAAGGTGGCGACATCTCGGTCCAGCCGGGTGGCGGCCTCTATACCATCGACCAGCCGATGCACCTCGGTGATAAGGTTTACCGCGTTCGCGTGAACGAGGACCATGGCTCGCCCCGCGCCACCCGCTCCGTACCCTTGAGCCTGACGATCGGTGGTCAGCAGATCAATACAACTCTTCTGATCGCACGTCCTGCGCTGGGGTGGGTAGTCCCTTCGTGTAATCGGGTGGAGGGTCAGCCAGGCACGCCTTTGACGGTGTCGGGCAGCGTCAACAACTCCATTGAGTTCGATCAGGGGACCTTGCGAGCACCCGGGGGCGCGAGCTCACCGGTAGGACTATCCGGATCGAACTGGACCGGGAGCTTCATCCCGACTGCTGCAGGGACAACAACCCTGACGGTTTCGATTCAGTCCAAGAAGCCGTTCAAGGAGGGTGCGGACCCAACGGTGCAGGAGGTCACCTGCACGGTAACGGCGGTTGCAGCCCCCCCTGCAGCCGTGACACTCACAGCCGCTCCCAGCAGCGACCCGGTCACTTCGCTCTATCCAACGTACAACCGCAGCGTGAACCTCGTTCTTCCTGCCGGGGCTGCGAAGAGCCTCTCGTCTGGCGTCACCTACCCCGTCTCCACTGCAGACGCGGCGCGACGCGGGACGTTCCAGGTCACCAACCCCACGACGAACGGGTATCTCGGCACGCTGCAGCTCACCTCCGCAGCCGCTGACGACCAGCTCTACGTCTTCGATCAGGCCGGCGCGGTGGCGATCTACAAGCTTTCTGTTCCGGTCAACGAAAACCCTGAACAACCGTTAGTTCAGGTCGTTCACGTCAATGGTGGGCCGGCCACTCCCTTCACGTGGTCCAACGACGTCATCAGGCTGCGCCTCAGGGGTAAGGGCTTGGGATCGCACCTTCACCTAACCCTGAACGGCCAGAAATATCCCGTGGAGGCCACCAACGTGGGCGACATCCTCTCACTGCCGATCACACTCCCGGACCTGAGCGGACTGGACCACCTCACATTCGAGCTCGGAGACAAGCAGCAACCGGCTCTAAGCCGCTTCGACATTACGGTAAAGGAGAATCCCACGGCCACCGCCCTCCGTCAGGTCGTGGAAATCAGAACGAAGGACGGTAGAGCCTATTCGATTGCCGACTATCAGAACCTTCCCGCGGAGCAGCGCAATGACCTCGGCGAAGTGCGCATCTTCATCAAACCCGGGGCAGGGGGTGTCCGGCAGCACATCATCGTGTCAGGTCAGATGAACGCTTTCGGCGTTCCCGCTGTTCAGCTTCCGGCGCAAACTCTCGTCACGGGGAAAACAGGTCTATCTCAGATCTCTTCCCGAACCAAGTGGCCGTGCTGAAGGACCCAGGGACGTCGGTGGCCATCACCGTCCGGCATGACCCGGCCTTCCACCTGTACGTGCACGATCCGTCCCCGATTACCGCCACGATCGTGCGGCCGGGCAAAGTTCTGAGCTGGGTCGACACGGAGGTGTTCGGCGGACTTATGTTCCCCTTCTCGAGGGCGGACAAGTCTCTCGCGGCGGCAACACCCATGACAGGCCCGGCCGTGAATCTGCAGTTCGCGTTTCTGCGACGGGATGGCAGCGAGGGTATCCGGTTGCATCTCGGAGGGTTCGGCTCCCTCGCAAGTGGGGCGAAGACCGATACCGTGCCGGCCGCAACACCCGATGGAACACCGACGGTGGATTCGAAGTCGGCCGTGTTGTTGGGTGGTGGCGGGTACCTAGGAGTCTCCGCGTTGATTCGAGTGCGTAAGAACAATGCCTTTTCGCGCTCCCGTGTCGGTTTCCTGTTCGGCGCCTATGCCAGAGATCACCGTCACCTGAGTGGTTTCTTCATGCTCCAGCCAGGGTCGCTGGACATCCCGTTCCTCAGCAAACGGCCGGGCCAGTGAATTGCCACCCTCGGTGATGGTCGGCAGCTACGGTTTCAGCCATCGGGGGGCGCGCATGGTCGCACCCACCGATTCCAACAGGCGTCCACCCTCCTCCCAGAATCATGTACCGACCTGCCCTTCCACTCCGATCCCGCGCGCGCCCGCTTCTGGCCCTGATCTCGTGGCGGTAGCAAATCCGCGCACCGCGCCGCGCAGCAGCCCACGATCCTTCCACCGCATGGCAACTTCGCCAGCGGGGTCCAGGCAATCGCGGTCGACAGCAACGGTACGATCTGGGCGGGCACTGAGAGGAACGGCGTGCTCCGCTCGGCGGACGGGGGGCGTTCCTGGACGAGCGCGGGGCTCGCGGACCGGAACATCCGCGCGATCCAGGCCGAACCCGACGGCCGGGTGCTGGCGGTGGTGGCCGGCTGGAGCGGCGGACTGTTCGAAACGCGGAACTCGGGCGCAAGCTGGGATCGGCGGGGTCCCTCGAAGTACGGCCAAGCCGTCGTCGCCGATCCCGAGCACTCCCTGTATTTCCTCGGCACGCGCGGCGGATCGATCCTCCGCTCGGATCCGGCGGGGTGGAAGGGCGTGGGCCGCGGGCTCGAGATGACGAATGTCCACGCGCTTCTGGTGAGCGAGACGGACTGCTCTTCGTGGGAACGGAGGACGGGATCTACTTTTCCCGGAATCAAGGTGACACCAGGGAGCGGCCCGCTTCCGGACTCCGTGAGGGAACGGTGCGCGCGATCGCGCAGCCGCCCTCGGGAACGCTCATCGCCGGCACCCACCGGGGAATCTTCCGCTCGACCGACGGCGGGATGACGTGGGCCTACACCGCGGGGTTGCCGGTGCCGACGAACACGCGCTCGCTCGCAGTGGACGGCGCGGGGCGCGTTTGGGCCGCGACGGACGCGGGACTGTTCTGGTCGGGTGACGACGGCGCGACCTGGTCACAGTTCGCGAGCCCCGGCGGGTTCGCGGCCGTGGCGGTGAGTCCCGCAGGACTGGTGTACGCTGGACCGTCCGCGCCCGGGACACTCGTGGTCGTACGATCCGAGGTTCCACGCGTGGCCGCAGCGCCGGTTCCACCGGCTCCCCCACCGCCGGCTCCGCCCAGCGCGGAGCGCCGCCACGTCCGGCCCCCGGCCGGGAGCCCGCCTGCGCGCGTGGTGCTCTATTCAGCGTGGGGGGCGACCGATGGTGAGTACGAGATCATGCCCGTCGCCGACTTCCGCGGGACCCAGATCCTCGAGCCGATCAGCGAGGCGCTCGCGGAAGCCCGGCGCACGGGCGTCCAGCCCGAGTCGAAGTTCGTGGAGCTCTTCTACCGGGGCATCCGCCTGTTCCACGTCGCTCCCTCGGTTGAGGAGGTTGCCGCCGGGACAATAACGGTGACTCCGCACCTGAAGATCCAGGACCCGGTCACGGAAGCGGCCCTGCACCTCACGAGCGGCGGCTTCGTGGGGCGCGTCTACACGTCGATCGCGGTCCGAGCGATCACCATGGAGTCCGAACCGGTACCGGCCGGAATCATGCCGCAGCTCAGGCAGGCTTCCCGGACTGTGTTCTCGGCGTATGGCTTCCAGCCGGCCCGCGCCTCGGAGGACTCGGTGGTCGCCGGCGCGGGAGGGATCCTCGCGGCCACATTCCAGGCGGACGGCGGCGGGCAGCGCCACGTGGTCTTCGCCATCTTCCGCCGCTCGTCCGCCGGCCTGCAGCTCCTGGCACAGCAGTACATCTCCTACGTCCGCTACCCCGACGACCAGTCGGAGTACGGCGAGCGGCCGCTCGCGTTCCTGCACACGCCCTCCGGGACGGCACTGCTGACGGAGGTGAGCGGCTACGAGTACACCGGCAACCGGATCTACATGCCGCGGGGCACCCGGTGGGCTCAGGTGTTCCCGCGCCCCAGCCGGTAGCGAATCCACGCCGGCCACCGCGAGCGGGAAGCAGATCCAGACAGGACCGGCCGTCCACCATGTGTGTGGGCGGCCGGTCGCATGTGAAGTCCGCGCCCGCCGAGCGGCGACTGCGGGTTGACCGTTCAGCTATCCCGGTCGAATTCGTAAACCAAGGAGTGGGCCGATCGAACGCCGGTGAAGGGCATCGAGGATTTCTCGCCGGGCTGCAATTGGGCGAGCGGATTGACTATGATCCGAACCCTGGGACGCGCCTTGTCGCCTTCCAGGTCCGAGACGATTGCGAGAAAGAAGGCGGGCGTAATGAGCGCCCGTTTGATTTGAGAGCCTTCAAGCACGATCTGATCGGGCTCTTGGCCTGCGTAGACTTTCAATTCATAGTACCGCCGGTCGAGGTCCACCGCGTCCGCCCCCACGCCCCGCTGGGCGCGCAGGTCGATCACCTCCCCCGCATCGCTCGCAAGCACCCTCTGAAGGAGCCCCAACCCAAGTCTCTCCTTTTCTTCTCCCGTGTACTGCGCCGGTGAAGTGTTTGATTGAGGCGTGGCGCCACCCTGCTTCGGCTCTGCCAGCGGCTCGCCCGTTGAGTCCTGTTTCGCAGGCTTCATCTTCGCCCCGGTGGTGTTTTCCACCCTGCCCTGGGTATCGACGAGCCGGTACTTCGAGGGATCGATCAGCGTTCGTTTCGGTTGAGCAGGAGAGGACGGCGTTTGCGCACCGTGACGCGTGTCAGCCGCGGGTACGGGCATGGTGGATCCGAAGGTTCGCCCACCGCCGGCCGGGCGTGACTCATGCGCCCTTGCCGTCCGTGCCCGGAAATCGGCAAGTCGTTCTGCTATCGCCTTTTGCTCGGCAGCTGCACGCTCCTCCGAGAGCCGGAGCTGAACCGCCTCACGACCGGCCTCGGCTTCTCCGCACGCGGCCAACCACGCTTGCGCAAGACGCCGCGGGTCGGTCCCGAATAGGCTCGCGATTGCGCGGCCGCCGCCGTCGACGCGGGCAAGCCGACCGGAATCGCGCATGAAGAGTATGCCCGCGTCCAAGTCCGCTTTGGCGGAAACCGGGACGACCAGACCGTCCCTGAATCCGACACCACTTAACCGAACCTGCAGAGTGGGCGAAATCCGCACTTCGAGCTGTGCGAGCCGGTCCCACTCAGTCCGCATCCTACCCGCCGCCGCAGGCTCATTCCGAATCAGATCCTCCTTCAGCAGAGCTACGGCGCTCCGGAGCGTCGCAGTTGCCTCGACGTGGGCTTCCGCCTGATCGGCATCAACCACGCTCGCCGAGGCGCCAACCACCTCGGTCAGATGCAGCGGCGCGCGCAGGACTTTGAACTGAGCCACCTCGCCGCCCGGCATCCAGACCGGCACCCGATCCTTGAGCCCGTCGGCAAGCGGGAGATCATCGACCACGTACACGGGCCTCCGCGCCTTCCAGCCCCGGCTCGTCCAAAGCGGCAGTGTCGCGAGTTGGCGTTCCACGGCGCCGCCCTGCGTTACTTCACCGATGTGATGTGCCAGGAAACGCAGGCATTCGAGCATGACCACGGAATCGGCGACAGCGGGTGGCTTGCGCGAGCCCCCGATCTCGACCAGCACGTTCACGTAGTCGCTGATCAACGGCGAGCGCACCTTGAGGGCTGTCCAGAGCCGCTTTGTCCCTTGAACGAGCGGCACGAACGCGCGGCGTTCGCCGAACACCGGATCCCCGTTGAGAACCTCGAACGTCCGCTTCCAGCCGCGGTTCGTCAGGATCAGGCCGGGCAGCACATTGAACTCCGCCAGGAGCCGCGCCGACGACAGGTCCCCCGGCAGGTGCCTACCATCCGCGAGCCGCTCCGCTAGCGTGCGATAGATGGCCGCAGCTTCAGTCGCAACGCTTTCATCTGGAGGCTGCGTTTTCTGGAGTGTGCGCAGCCGCGCGACCAGAGTGCCTGTGTCCGGGTCACCGGTAACCCCCAACGCCGCGAGCACGTCCAGCCGATGCTCTTGGAGGTCCTTGTGCAGGTAACCCGCCGCGTCGGGCCCATGCACGGCGACGGTTCCCGGCGTGCGGCGGCGCAGTCCGATGGGCGGTGTGGGAACTCCCCTCGTATCGTCGAGCCAGGGGATCGTCGCCGCCTGCCAGAGCCAGAACGCCCGGACCGTGCCCCTCGAGTTCCAGCCGTAGCTGTCGGATGCGGCGGCGACGTTCGCCGTGTCTGCGAGTCGCTCCCAGGCCCGGTCTAGCGCGCCGAGCATCGCCGCGGCTCTCACGCGCCTGGTTCTCGCCTTGCGTTCCCGGGCGATCGATTCAAGGACGGCGACGAGGTCGGGGCTGTGCCTGTCCTCGAGCGTGTAGGTTGCGCCCAGCGCCTCCATCGCCTCGCGGCGAGACCCCGGACTGCCGTCCAGATAGATGTGCAACCCGAGTCGTCGCTCGTTAACGTAGCGCTTCTCGAGCTGGGGGTGCGGGGTGAGCCGAGGTACGGTTTCGGCCCCGAGCAGCCGGAGGAAACGCAGGGGACCGAGCCCCGACCGCCCAGGCGACCGTAGCACCTCGGCGTAGCGTCCATGGAGCCAGATGAGGTCTGGCGCACTGCCTGCCGCAACCGCGAAACCCTCACGGTCCTTCTCGATTCGCTGCGGGATATAGGCCTCCGCAGGGGTCGCAACCGTCTCCTGTCGGCGGCCCCTCCGGTCGAAGCGCTGCGCCCGCAACTGGATTGCGCGCCCCACGCCTGGACCCACTCTGGTACGTTCGTCGGGCGACAGCGTGTCGAAAGCATCGCGCAATGCCGACACCTGCCGATCCGAAAGCGGATTGGGCAGTCGCTGCCCTGCCTCTCCCGCACGCGCCAGCCGACTCAGGATTGCAAGGGCGTTCGGGCTCTGCACAAGCGCCTTTGCGCGGCCGAGCCACTCCAGTACCGCCTTGGCTGGGCTTGAAGCGGCTAAGTGCGCCGGATGCAGCGTGCGAGTGACACCGAGCTCGTCTCCGATCCCTCCGGAGGTCACGACCAGCATCCACGCGTCCGCCTGTGTCGGCGGCCGCGTGCGTGACCCGTCGTCGAGCACGATACACGGCAACGCCGCGAGTCTATCTTCGAGTCCCTCGCCGACGGCGGCAGCGGCGAGTGTAACCACCGCGTCCGGGTCACGCCCGGCGTCGCGGAGCAGGTCGAGGGCGGTTTCGACGTCGACAGGCGGGGGAAGCTCCGCACCTGACACCCGCCAGTCGTGCAACACGTCGCGCCAGCGAGCTTCCTCGTCGCGAACCGCGGTGGGAAGCGCCGCCGGCAGCTTCGCGAGTCGCGCCGTCTCGGCTTCCGTGATCACGCCGCTCAGGCTCGCCACCTCGACCGCGAGAGAGGCGAGCGGGCAGACACTCCCGCCCACGGTGATCTTGATGCGCTTCGGCAGTTCGGACCGCGCCCGGGCGAGCATGACCCGCTCGAGTTCCGTGATAGGTCCGGGGCCGGCATCCGTTTCGGGGAGCGGCACGACCGCCCACGCACTCGACGGCGCTTCTGCGAAGAGCCGGACCACGGCCGCCTGCCAGAGGTCCGCCACGAGCGGGTAGAGTGCGGTATTCCATGGAGTCGCCGCGAGTCCTTGCCGACCTGCCGTGGGATCGAACTGACCGTGCAGTCTTGCGCACAGCCAAGTCGCGGCTACAGGAAGTCCGGCATAGACGGAACCCCGCTCGCAATGGGAGAGCGGCAGCGCCACCCCCAGCGGCATGTTCTCCGCCCGCGCCTTCCTGGCCCGCTCGACTCCCGCGGGTGGCGCCGCTCCGACGGTGTGCACGATCCAGCGCCGTCCATCCTGAGCACGTGCACAGCGTCGGCTCACCGTGTATGGCTGCGTCCCGATCGTCGCGACCTCGTCCCCCAACTCCTCCCACTCCAGCTTCAGCATGCAGAGGGGCCGTTCGCCCGCGCGGACTTCGACCTCGCGGACGGAAGAGAGGAACAATAGTGCCGAGTCGTCCCAGCGATCGAACCACTCGGCGAGTTCCTCTGCCACGAGAACGCCGGGGCCGAACGGAATACGGAGAAGGGTTGTGCTTGCTGCGCGGCTGACGGCGGCAGGGACAAGATTCTCGATCCACTCCAGGGAGGGGCTACCAAGGCCGAGCGAGTACGGCCCAGAGTAGAATCTCCAGCGCGGGGGCGAGCGCCTGGAGCGTCATAAGCCCGATCCCAAAACGGCCAGTCGCCGAGGCGTCGTCCCGCTTTGTCGTGAGCCACGGGGTGGTCAGTGCAAGCACGTCCCGGAGATTGACGGGCCGGCCATTGTGTGCGACCAGGAGCTCCCCCGGCTCCAACTGGAAGAAGATCCGCGTTGCGCCGGCATCATCGGCGTTCTGTACGATTTCCGCCAACCCTTGGAGGCGGTCGGTGGACAAGACTTCCGCTCCAGCTCGCGCCCCCTCCAACGCCTCGGTGAATACACCCGGCGCAGCCGCAAAGAGCGCGGCGAAACGCTCCACTGCGAGCCGGGCCAGAGCCGGTGACGCAGGCTCAGCGAGGGGTTTGGACCCAGGATTTTGGAAGAGGGCTTCCGCGGCCTGGATGACCTGGCGTGCGTCGTCGCTCCCCAAGCCGCTGGCGGACGCCTCTGCAGCGAGCGCCGCTGAAGGTGCGGTGGGCACCTGAAGGCGCACGCGGTCCATCAAGCGGGATCCGGAGACTTGATCGCTATGATCGGCGGTAAGTCTATCGTTCATGTCCTTTGTCAGCACAAGTCCGCCACGCCAAAGAGGCGCGCGGGATTCAGGTGACAAATATATGCGGGTTGCCGATTTCTATGGAGTTACGTTAGGCAGGGCTCTCTTCCGCAACTGGGTAAGGGGAAGCGTGGCGGGTGAGTTGGCGCAGTAGGTGGTGCCCGGATCGGCGTTGGCAGGTGAAGTGCCTTCGCCCCGATCCATTATCATTATTTCCCAAACTCGCGTGACTAAACGCCCCTTCCTCTCTGTGTCCGGGGCATGACTGCTCGGACGACTGCCGGCGCTCGGCCGACGTCCCGCAATCACATTCCCCACCAACCCGCGCCTGCTACAGTGACTTCCTCTCGCGGCTTGGCCGACCTTCCTGTAAAACGGGAAGTACTTGCTCGATGTCCAGCAGACGAGCCCAGGATCGCAGCGCGCCGAAGTCGTGAGGCGGCCTTGGAACCAAGCGGCATGCCGGCACCGCCAGGATCCACCGATGATAGCACGTGCGGAACAGCTCCCACGTCCCGCTGAGCACTTGAGGGTCACATACCGAGTGCATTCTGCACTCAGCATGGAGTTCGATTAGTGCATCGATGAAAGTATCACCGGCACCGGACTCCGACGAGCCGAGCCAGTTTGACCACGCTCGCGCGAGATCCCGCTCGGGAGAGGCGGCGCTTTCGGCCTCGGCTTCGGCGGCCTCTGTAAGGAATGCCCACGCAAGCGACACGTCCCCCCGAGCGAAGCAGAGCAGCGCCGCGAACAGGCGGATGCGCGGGTGGACAGGAATTCCGTAGTGCTTGGCGTCGTGGAGCGCAACAAACAAGCCCTCCACCGTCGGGTCGAAGGTGGGTCCAGTCTTCGTGCCGGTGAGCTGGAGCCACAAAGCCGCCGCTTCGCTTTCCGGCGTTCCCGGTTCCGCGGCGATCAAGTTGAAGACGATTTCCCCCAGAGCCGTGGTGTTGCCGTGCCTTACGGCATTCTCCCAGGCTCGCCACAATCCACGGTCAGTCGCAGTGGTTGGGGGACTGGGGATCGGTACCGGCAGGCTGTACATCGCACTCGCCCAGGCGCGAGCGAGCAGAACTCTGAACTCCTGGGTGGCTCGCTGCCTCTCGCCGCCCACATAGAGCGCATACGCTAGGGCGAAGTGAGCGTCGAACTGGTAGGCGAGCTCGTCCGCGACGGCGCTGGACAATGCCTTCTTCGCGAGGGCTAGTGGACCGTCGGCGAGGAGGAGCAGATATCCGGCAGCGAAACGGGCAGGAGGGGTGATCTCCTCGAGAGCGGCTCCGCCAAGCAGGAAAACGCAAGCCTGCTGCCACGCCTTTCCGAGCCCATAAGGAGGTGTTTCCTCCGCCTGCACCAGCATCTCCAGCGGCAAGGGAGCGCCGCCGGCGGCCTCGTGAAGAACCTCCGCAACGTGGCGCAGGTTGCGCGCGCTCGGCTCGAGCGCACGCTGCTTGTTGATCCAGTGGAGCGCGGAAGCCGGTCCCGCGCCAGCGGCAGCCCGAAACTCCCTGAGATTGAACGCGAGCAAGTCGGGAGAAAGCGAGTCGATCACGTAGTCGCGCGACGGTCGCGGAAGCAACCACGGCAACGACTCCGAGTCGTCCAGGCGAAGGAGGATGCGGTGACCGGCTTGATCGGTGCGGTCGTAATATGCGCAGGTATACTCCGGCATCTCCTCGCCCAGACCCAGGCGAACCTCCAGCAAAAGTCCGCTCTGGCTCCGGACGAAGGCGATGCGTTCCGCCGGGTCGGTGCACAGATGGGTGACGAGGATCGGCTCCTCCGGGTGGTCCTCGAGTGCCGTCACTTCCTCCAGCACCTGCCGAGTCGCCACAGCGCTGAATTTCAGACCGTTGCCATCGGCCACAGGTGCGATGCGGAGCGGCGTTCCGACGGGGAAGATCTCGCGAATCAGGGCCGGTGAGAGCCGGCACCAGCCCAGCTCACGCTCACGAACGTAGATGCGGTTCCCGGCGGAGAGTACGAGCACTCCGCCGGCTGAAGATGCCTCCACCACACCATTGGCCTCGCCATGCTGAATCGTGCGGTATACACGGTTCGCCACGAGACGGCCGCCCTCCCGGACAACTTCGACTTCGATCCCGCGGCCAGCGGGGTTCGCGCTCTCCATCATCTCAAGCACACTGGCTTCGGGGGGCGCGGGCTGGCAGTAATCCTCGACCCGGAGCGTGGACGGCGTGCCGAGCAGATCCACCAGCAAGCGCTCGCCGGTGATGGCCCCGAGCACCCGGGCGCGTCCAATGCGGCCAGGGAGCGGGGTGGCCGCGGCGAGTTGCCTGCGCCGCGTCAGACCCATCTGTCTCTGATGCGGTTTGATCCACTCCACTGTGGCCCAGAGCACGGCACTGGGGGTGGGGAATAGGTAAGGGTGGAGTTCCCGTCGAGCGCTCTCCTGGTCGAGGGAGAGGGGATCGTCCGGGTCCTCCTCCCACACGACCGCGTACTCCTCAAAACCCACGACGTGGTACAACGGGTGCTCCGGTGCGCCCCGTCCCACGATCACCACGGAGTCGCCGGGCATCGGCGGTGCAAAACAGCGTCGAAGGGAGTTGCCGTCCCAGCGTACAAGCCGCGGAGCACTCTTTGCGCTACGCCGCTCCAGGTGGAGTTCGCTTCCGCGTTTCAGCCAGTCCCCCTCGCCGTCACCCAACGCCAGAAGGCGAACCTGCCACTCCTCCGCGGTGACGAACTGTTCGTCGGGGAAGACCCAGCTGGGGTCTTGATCACGGCCGGATTCTATTTCGGTCCTTATCCCGATCTGGAAAAATGCACGCCGGCCAGCGCGGCCGACCCGTGTTACTCGGAGCACCACCCGGTTCTCGTATTCGGCAAAGGCCTCGCGGAGCCGCGCGTAGCGCTGGTGCCTGGGAAAGGCATTCAGGTCGACGACCACGTCGCTTTCGTCCAGAACGTCCTCGAAGCGGTCGCCCGGTAGGCCACCCTTCCCGGGTCCGAGAACGACACCCTCCGACGTCCGGTGGATCACCGTGACGAACGGACCCGAGAAGTGGCGGCCCGTCCCGCTCCTCACCCGGGTGATCCGGAAATGGGGGAGAATCGCCATGCTCGAGGACGTGCTGGCAACCGGCTCCAGCGTCACCTCGTCCCCCGGCATGAGCAGTTGGAGATCCTGCGCGAGATCCGTGCGGATCTGCGCGCCGTGCAGGGGCTTCACGAGTTCCAGCGGCAGTTCGGCATACCGGCCAAGCCCAGCCTCGAGCACGAGACGCCGTTCCTCGGCGCGCGCGACAATGAAGGACCTGCTCTGGCTGCGGCTGACGTCACCCGCGCGCTTGAGAGGGAACTGTTCCACCAGATGGTCGACGGGCATCGGGTGTTCGGCCTGCACCGTCAGCGAGAACTCTCCGGTGAGCGGGTCACGCGCGGCAATCACGTCCGACCCTTCGATGCCTTCCGGCGCGTCGGCCTGGCTGCTCGCCAGGTTTTGCCAGCGCAGGTCACTCACATATGCGGTGAGCGCGGATGCATTGTCCACCCTATGGGTGACCGAGTGCCACGGAATCGGGTGCTTTGCGCCGTCCACGACCAGAACAGGCCCGCCCGGCTCGATCCGGAGCCTGCCGACTTGCCACTGGCTTTCGACCGAACTCCGCACTTTGACCCAACGGCCGCTTGGGTCGAGTCCCAGCACGGTCTGCGGAATCGGCAGCGTGGCCGAAAGCGTGGTCTCGTTGATCTCGCAGAGACCACGGAGCTGAGAGTACCCAACGATGCTGCAGTTCGGCCGGGCCCTCCTGTTTTCTGCTTTCTCCTGCCGCCGTTCCGGCGTGCTCCAGAGCTTCGTGAGCACCGTGGGAGAGCGTTCCGGCTTCAGGTAGTGGAGGTGACCGTGCAGGAAGCCCGTTATCGTGACCCGGTAGCCCCGTTTGTCAGGCCTGAGCAGGAGGATGTCACCCGGCTGCGGCTGCCCCCATTCGTCACGCAGCCCATCCAGCTTGGCGAGGGGTAGCTCGACATTGACCGCGATGTCGAACTCCACGACCAGCGTTTCGGCGGGAGTTGTCTCGAACGGAGGACGGACAATCACCTGGCATTCCGGGCCGTCAAGGAGATACCAGAACCGGCGTGCCGGGACATCCGTCAAGGCGAGACGCACGTGCTTCTCGGGACTCCGTTCCCAATGCTCGCCCTTGCGACTCGCGGGACGGGCCTCCACCTCGACGACCCGCGCCAGGAAGATGCGCTCGAGGGGAGTTCCCACTAGGGCGTGCAGTCTTCCGCGCCGCTCTGAGAACCGGTTGTCGGAGATCGAGTAACCGCCGGTATGGCGTGGGTCGAGCGACTGCACCGGGAGACGCGCGGTATCGTCCGTCTCCCTGGGTGTGCCCGCCCGCACATATACTAGGTTGTCGAGGGTGAACACCTCGTCGGTCGACAGGAGCCGGAAGGTCATCGTCCCATGCTGGTCGTCCACCTCGACCAGCTTCAGATACGCATCCTCCGGCTCCACGTTCTCGCCGATCCAGGCAGGCCAGCCTTCGACGGGATGCTCCAGAATCAACCGCCACCGTCCCGTGCGGTACGCAGGTGGAAGGCTCCGCAGGTTGGTCTGAGCGAGCCCTCCGCGTAACTGGGTGATCTGCACATTGCCATCCACATTCCGGATGGCACCGATGAAAACACCCTTTCGGGCATGAAACCGCTCGACATCGTGACGCAGGCCGAGTTCCACGTCTCCAATATCGATGATGCTGGTATCTTCGTCCTCCGCGTCGTCCCCAGGAGTTCGCTCCTCCGTCTCGGCCGCGCATACGCGGAACTCGCGGACCACGTCGCCCCGATGAAGGAAGTGCGGGTCAAACGGCTCACCCTTGAATCGGAGCTGGGCACGTCTTGCGAACAGGGTATCACCGGGACCCGCCTCGAACAGGTAGATCTCCCGGGTTCCCGCCGGTTCGTGGGCGTGTACGGCGTCGTCGAGTCCGCAATCCAGGATTTCCTCCGGCGAGAGACGGCCCACGTAGAAGAGCGGACGGTCGCGCACCACGGTGCCAGGCTGGCCGAGGGAGAGCGTGGCGAGCCATGGGCCCAGCGATGGCGGCTTGTTGCGCCGCAACGACACGAAGATGCCGCGTTTGGCCTCGCGTAGCAGGGTGAAGTCGGCAAAGAACCCCGCCCGCGGGAGCCGGCCGACGAAGCGCAGCCATGTCTGCTCCTCCAGCGGCAGAGGGAGCGCCTCGGCGTGGGAGAGATCTGTCAGCTCGACACCAAGGCCATCGCTGCACGACACGACCTTCCCCGGGAGCCCGCTGAGTCGGCTGCGATCACCCAATGCCTCACCTGCGGAGACACGCTCTTCTCCCTCGGCGCGGGAATGGAGAGCCGTGCCCGGGGCCACCAAGTCGGGGACGAGCCGGAAATCGTACAGCTCCGAGCGGGTACGTGGCTCGGTCGTCCTTGACGTCTGGAGCCGAAGGCCGGCAAGCACGCAGGCGATGCTCGTGGTCCGCTCCTTCCGCAGCTGCTCCAGCAGCACATCCGGTGCGGCCAGAGGCAGATCCGAGTGCTCGAGCAGAAGCTGGAGCGCGGGAAGGTTACGGAAGAGGGCGGCAGGGAGCGTGCACGGGAACTGCCCGTCGCTTAGGCGCCCTCCCAGTTGCAAGGAGAATTGCCGCCCCTCCGCTTCGTGCGTGATACCAGGTTCGAGGCTCACGATGCGAACGACTGGCATCCCAGCCGCCGGCCGGAGGAACTCGAACTGTACCCGGTCGAGCTGGCGGGCCTGGGTAAGGTATCTCTCCCCGCTGATCTGGTCAGGCGTAAGCCGCAGAAGCAGAGAGGGAGCGAGGGAGAACAGCCAGTACGGGTCGTCGGGGTTGGGGCGGCGCAGGAGAAGGGCCATCTTCGTCCCCCGCTCCCCTCGTGCGATCTCTGTGATTTCCTGGGGTGTCAGCGGAGTATGCAGCGTGGTCCCGTACACCTGGCGCGGGATGCGCTGGAGCACCTCCCGGTCGCCCACCCTCGCAACACGCAACAGGTCACCGAGGGTCAGCGGCACCGGAGGTTCGAACCTCCACTCCGGTGCCGCAGCCCCGGCGCGGATGTCAGCCGAGGGAACGAGCCAGCGAGCCGTGTAGTTGGTCCCTCCGGCGCGCGGCACGCCCACGACGAGCCCCTGCACCGTGCCGCCCCCCAGAGCCCAGGGAAGTGTGGTAAATGCCTTGATGTCGCCCAACTCCTCAGGTGGGCGGGGGCGGGCACTCGAAGTGCGAACCCGTATCTGGGTCCCGGCTTTGCGAAACTCCTGGGCTGAAAGGGGCGATGGGACGAGGTAGGGCAGCTGGGGATCCAGGCGCACGGGGAGGAATCCCACGTCACACTGAAGCCCCCGCCGGTCGGGCCAGAACCGGGGCCGGTGGCGGAGCATGTCAAAGCGCTTGAGTTCGATCAGCTCGCGTACGTCCCGCTCCGGCATTCGCCGATCCAGAAAGAGCGACGACTCGCTGGGTGCTCCAACGTCAAGCCGAAAATCTTCTGACCAGGGGAACCATTCGCCTTCCACCCTTGCTGAAGCAAAGGAACTCTCCAATTTGCGGAAGTAATCCTCCGACTCGGCTTCGACACAGACGCGCGGTATCGGAAGGCCATCGAACGGCGGGTCGTTGAGCCGGACCTCCAGGCGCGTCCCGCGGTCGACGATCTCGATGTCCACCGGATCGCCTGGCTTGAAGGCGTCACAGAGCTTTGCGTTGGTCATGTCGGGCAAGCCCTCGACCATTAGGACCGGCTCCCTCCCCCCGTGATGCAAAGATGTCGGGCCGACACCTGTTTGCTCACGATCACCCATGATCGTGGTTAGACGGAGCCGGGTGCAAGCCGGGAGCCTATCGACGGGGAGCGGAGCGCCTTCGAAGTACACCTGGCCCTCGGTCAGACGGGCCAGGGTTGCAAGAGTGGCAAGGCCGGGGACCGGCGATCCAGCACCCGCGAGACTGCTTGGGGCCACCTCGACGACGTACTCGGCGAGATCTGCGTCACGCTTCACCAGGGTGATGTACTCAACCTGTCCAGAGGCGACCGCCAACAGCAGATCCGTGTACCCCCAGATGGGGTCCACGCGAAGCAGGCTCGCGGCTTTGCCATCCTCGAGAACGCGGAGCCAGCGTGTCTCCAGGTTGATTCGGGCGAGCTTTGGATCGGTGCGCGGGAGGGTGTCGAGCCGCAACAACTCCCCGAGGTCGGCTGTGAGTTCTCTTCGTGGAACAGGGAGATCGGCACTGCCGATTCGAGCGGACCAGTTCCTCACGCCACCCGCGCCCACGGAGCCGGCCACAAGAGTGCCCGTGACCATCTGGCCGGGCGAGAGCGGTGCCGCATCGAGAGCGGCTTCCGCCTTCACGAGAGGGAACGCCTTGGCAGGGGAGGTGGCGCCTACGTTGTTCTGAGGTTCCACGACGACGACCTGTCCGATGTGAGGCGTAAGCCCCTCCGCAGCCCGTGCGACTGGCCAGATTGCTCTGCCCCTGTCAGGGTCCCAAACCTTGAACCCCGGGTCGATCAATACGGTGCTCTTGTCTGCCCGCACCTCAACGACCGTGGCACAGAGCGCCGGAAGCCGGCCCTCTTCCCGCGCCTGGGCCCATCGGTCCAGCAGAAGACGGTCGGCGCGCCAGAGCCGGCGCACATCGATGGGCGGGGTGGAGGGCTTGCCCTTCGTGAGCCGGAATCGCGTGGGCAGGTCGACCACCGGAGGAAGGCACCGGAGTTCGATCAGGACCGGAGAGTCAGGAGGGGGGACCGGGGGCGTGATGGCTACCCGTATCCTCCGGCGCACTCCGTCGGCCTCCACTCCGAGATCGACCACGACTTGGCCATTGTCCTCCTGCCGGAGGACCCGGCCGATCAGATGACAAGAGTTGAAGCTGGCCAGACGTTCTTCGAACGCCTTCCGCTTATCCGTCTCGTTCCCGGGCAGCTGGTGGAAGTCGACCGTGCCGGGGGCGACCGGCCTGTAATGGGCAAGCCCCGTAAGGCCGGTTTCGTCCGGCCGGTGATGGACGAACCCCATGACCACGTCGCTGGCGCGCAATGCGAGGTCATCGTCCACACGAGCGAGCGATCCCCCGGTGGCCACAATTTCGGGCGGCGCCCCTGGCCCGGTGGTCCAGCCGGGGAGAACCGTACCGCGGAAGGCCACGGACTCGTGTGTCTCGACGGGGAGCTGTCGTGAGAATCGAAGCTGGCCATAGATCTGGTAAAAGTCGTCCGCCAGCTCCCGTGCCTCGATGCATAGCTCCCGCAGGGCACGACGCTCCAGCACCAGCGAATCATCAGGCACCGGCCCCTGCCTGCGCGGAGTTCCGGCGAACGGAGCCCCCCCTCCGGCTCCTTCGCCCAGCATGGTCACAAGGTGGCGATAGACGTCTTTCCGCGGCAGATGCCGGCCCGCGAGGCGCCACTCCGCCATGAAGAACTCCAGTTCAGCGCTGCTGGCGGTTCGCAGAAGCGCGTCAAGCAGGCGGCGCACTCCCTTCTCGACGGGCGATCCCGCGGACGCGAACGCCCCCAGCAGACGCCGCCGGACCAGGACTGACTGCAGCCGTCTCAAGCCCGGTCCCGCAGCCGCGGGTCGGTGCCGCGAGGCTACGGCGGCGAGATACAGGGCAGCCGCTCGCTCGCTGGCCGGACTCGCGGAGGTACCGCTTGCCACCGACCGCGCGATGAACTCCGCGCAAACCGCGAGATCAAGCGGACTCAAGTGCGTTCTCGGCTGCGCCGTGAGCGTCTCGGCCAGTCCGCTGACGACCTCGTTCGATGCGAGGACGATCGCGGCCGGCAGCGCTTCATGGAGTTTGTCCCGGTCCGGAACCCCGGTGTCCTCCGGGACTGCGGCGCCGGACGCCGAAGGCGTGTGCAGCCGCAGGACAAGCGCCGCAACGGCGCGTAACCACTGCCGCGTCCCCTGGTCTCGGGCCAGCAGACGGAGCGCTCCCCGATGCCTCGTAATCCAGTTTTGGGACGGAGAGTCGCTGGGCTCCTCCAGGGCTCGGACCGCACAGGAGACCAGCACGTTCGCCTTCAGCGGCGTGAGTCCTCCGGCACCGAGGAATTCGTCGACTGCATCAGGGTGGGCCAGTTCCGTCATGCAGATCTGCTCGACCACCTCCTTCAGGCGGCGGCGGATCGGTGACGCCGCGTCGGGAATCACCATGTCCACCCCGATCGTCAGGCCCGTCAGGTAGTCCAGGCACGCCATCTTCGTGCGGGAGCCAGGCTCGTCGTCCGGCTCTGCGTAGAGCGCGGCAGCAATGCGAGCGCCTTCCAGCATCCACCACCCGCGAGCATCGACCTCGGAGGAGACCTCCGTCTGGAGCCTGGGCGAGTACCTGTCCGGCGGATCGTACCCGAAGCCGGTCAGGCACGGTGTGACGAGTGGAAGCAGGTCGTCGGTTCGCGGCGAAACTCTCCACGTCTCCTCCAACTGGTAGGTCCATTGTAGCGGGTCGTCGGGCGCATCGGAGGCTGGGATGGGAAAAGCCCAGTAGTCATTGCTGCGATTGGATCGCTGCAGGAGCCGCTGGGGGTCGCTGATCCGCAACGTGCCATGGAACCCCACACGGCCAGCATTGCCACGAGCATTGGGCCTGATCCGGACGCGCAGCGCCTGGCGGTGGAGTCCCACGGCAACGCGGAGAAGCCGGCGCGCCTGGTCCTCGGCGAAATTCCAAGCGAATAGATCCAGACGAAGGGCCGAGGGCTCGTGCAGTAACCTGATGATCGTCTCCCGGGCCTCGGGGGAACGGGCCTGAAGGGCAAGGATGCCGATCCCCCGCATCAACCCGACACTGAGGGTGCGCAGATCGTCCTGCCTGAGTGGTCCCGCCGGGCTGCGCCTCGTGACCCATCGATACTCGTCGGTCAGAAAACGCAGGGCACCCTGTCCCGCCGGCGGTGAATCGATGCTGGATGTGCGCGCATACGCCTCGATGGCCGCGACGGCGATGATCGGCAACGCGTCGTGTTCGTAACGCTGGCGGAGTAGCCGGTCCACCGGGATTGCCGAAGAGGTCGACAGACCCGAGTATCCCATCCACCGGACGACCAGAAACCTGAGGAAAACCGGGCCACTGATGGCCCACGCGTGCAGCCGTCCTCTCAACTCGGTGCGGTCGGGGTGGAGGAGGAAATCCTCCAGCACGCCACCCACACTCCCGGCGTTCTGCTCGGCACGCGCCCACTCCGAGAGTCCGAGCAGCATCGCCATACCTACGATCTCCTCCCGGAGCGCAGGGAGGGCACGGAAGGGGAGGGGCACGTCCCATTCCGGTTTGTGACCGATAATCTCCGCCGCAGCGGACAGGCCCTGGGCGAGCCAGCGCTCTGGGCTCCTGGAGAACTGCTCATCGTTGTATTCTCGGAGGATCTCCATGCCAGTCTCGCCGGCCGAGTTTGCGCAGAGCCTGCGTACACGGCCCCGGACAAGCGAGGTAGGATGGGCCAGCCAGCCGGCCAGCCAAGGGAGGACGAACAGCCTCTTGGAGATTTCGAGGTGTTCGACTTGCGATAGCCGTCGGAGGGCGAGCGGAAGGGAGGGGGGTGGGCCGGCGAATGACTCCGCAAGCGCGACAAGCTGCTCGGCCTGCCGTTCCGCACTCCGCGTGGCCCCGAATAGCTCCTTGAGGTAGGGCATCCATTCGTACATCGCTTCCCCCTTAGGTGCAGGTACTGCGGGCGAAATCCTGAGTGGCAGCGATCGGACCGAGCATGCGGCTCTTACCGGCCCACGCCCACGATCTTATCCAAGCGCTCGGCGCCAAGAGTGCTGAGCTCCCGCACCCGCAGGCGGCTACGCGGGTGGGGGGTACTTCGTCGGATCCGCAGCAGCCGCCGAAGCCAGGAGCTGGGCGACATGCCCCGCAGCAGATGTCGGCCAGCTACGGCCGTTGATCATCTCGCGGTGTGCGGGAGTCAGCGGTGGCCAGAGACAGTCGAGGAACAACGAGTACGCATCCGGATCGGCGGCCATCCCTTCGAGCTCGGCAGGCTCCGCGAACCGCAAGCTGGCACGCAATGCAGCGCTTGTCGGGTGAGAGCCGCCTGGCACCTGGCCCAAACCGGCCAGAACGGCTCGTCTCGCCGCGCGAAGGAGAGCTCGTCTCGCCGGGGCGGAACTCATCTCAGGAAGCAGCGCTAGATAGACCTCTGGCCGGATCCCTCCCAAAGATTCTAAGAACCCGGCAACCTGTCCGTCGAAAGCCGCTCTCACGGCCCAGCGGACACTCGGCATGAAGCGCTCGTCCTCTCTACCCACGCCCCCGAAGCTGCCGGCGGCCGAGAGAATGGGGGGCGATAGCAGCGACTCGAGCGTCCGCAGCTCAGATAGTCTCTCCCACCGATCCGCTGGTCCGAGGTCCTCGAGCTTGGCTTCCACGTACCGGTCGACCAGATCGCGCACACGTTCATGCCCTTCTGGCCACCATTGGAGGACCAGCCCGAGGATGTCCTCGTTGATGGGCTCAATAGATTCCGCGTACCAAGCGAGATCCTCCAGCACAGCGTCCGCGAACTCCGGGTCCCCCCGGCAGAACCTGACCAGGGCGAGCGCACCTAACGCGGTTCCCAGGTGTGCCTCGCCCCAGGCTGTCTCTCCCGCCCACCACTGCGCGGTCCGAGTCATCTTCAAGAGATCCGCGAGGTAGGGGCTCGATTTTCCCAGGTTGTCGAGACGCGCCTCGATCACGGTCGGAGAATGCGGCGACCGGGACCAGGTCCTGCGCAACGCCCAGCAGGTGAACGCCTCTACCGCCGCCTCGGTTGCGCCGGGTTGGTGGAAAACGGGGTCATCCGCTTGATCGACCAGTCTTTCGACAAGCTCCTGAACGGCATCCCGTGATAACCATTGGTTTCCGAGCACGGAGCAGCTAGGCCACCCGTGGTCACGCTCCAGCTCACCGGCAATCAGCGGTCGAACTGCGGGTGGCAACGCACGCACCGCGGCTTCAACGAGTCTCGCGCGTGTACCTGCTGCATCGGAATGCTCTACGAGCTGGAACCACCAGTCGAACTCGGTGATACCGTAGACCGTGGGAGAGCCGAAGCTCGCCATGCGCTGCCGTGCGTCGGGATCCGCCCGAAGATATCGCGCGAGTAGAAAGGCGAGCTGGTATGTGGGGAAGGGTTCGGTCGGCCGGGGAGGAGCCGGGGCCGGATTCTGTTGGGAACCAGCTTTAGCCGCTTTCCGGAGGCGGTTGTACGTTCTTCGCGGAATCGGCACCGCGACGACTTTTTGGAAGATACGCTGGAAGGCCGGGCGGTCGAGCCAGCGTTTCTTTTTCCGGCACACCACCTTCCAAGCGTGCACACTCAGATGCGGGAGGACCTTGTCACACTCCGCAGGTTGCGCGTCGTGCACTCTCTCGCCATACGCAAGCAGTGCTCGCCGAATCTCTTCCCTGACTTCGGCCTGCTCCTCGCTGGCCGTTTCCCAGTGGATTCGGCGGATCAACCGCTCACGTAAATCCTCGTCGTCTGCACGGGTTATAAAATCTTGAAGTTCGTTCACGGTCCCATTCCACACTTCCCTCGATTCCCGGGCGCCCCTGGACTCACGTCGCGGTGTCGGAATCACCATTGCACCAATTACTATTGCCAGAAACTGACGCAGGGGTTCGAGGGTGACTCCCGCCTCCCGGCAACGGTCCCAGTAATCGAATCCCTTTTCGGAGCTTCCAAAATGCGCCCCCTTTTCACGCCCCCGTTTTGCGGTGGTGAGAAACCGAAGCTGAATTTTCCGGTCAGGATTGTTCTTCTGGTGCTGCCAGAGATGGACGATTGCTTCCCGGACCTCTTTGGTTCGGAGGGTGATGCTGCCGCTTACCTCCTTGACCTGCACCGTTTCAGCGCTAGTGTCCCCGATGCGGTCGAAATCCTCCGCCCCTTCGAGGTACAGCCGTTCGCCCGGCTTAAGCTCAACCCATTCCCGCACCGTCCTGAGAATCTGGCCGGCATATCCCTTGAGGGTTGGAATAGCCTGACGCGAGGGACTCGCCGTGAGCGGTGTGGGTTCACGTTTCGTCATCGGAGCAGCAGAAAAATCGCATCGATTCGAAGAACAAGATTCACCGGCCGAATACCGTGTGATCCTCCTCTACAAGGCTGTCCCTACTCAGCCTGCCTCCCAATAGGCATACCGTTTTTTTACCGGTAGCGGACCTCTGTACGGCGGTTCGGCCTTGCTACTCTCCATTTGCACACCCGGCGATTCTGGACGCAGCCGGTTGCATTAGACTAGCACCCTCTCTGCAGGGAGGACCGGGACCCGGTTTTTCGAGCGCGCCGACACGGAGCTGGACGTCTGAGGCACCGCGCGTCGACGCGACGCTGGTGAAGTCACTGCTTCGCAACCATGTTGAGCACTGCGTCCTAACCATTATAGAGAGCACACCCCTGCTGCGAATCAATCAGCGGTCGCGAACAGGCGTGAACCGCAGCAAGGAGCCGCCCTCATGAGATGCCCGACCAAGTATGTGGGTCCGGACGTGCACTAGGCAACCATGTCGACGACGGTGCGGGACTCGGAGAGGCAAGATCATCGCGCGCCGAGCTCTCCGCTGAGGAAGCGGCGCTGCGGGTGTTGGAGTACCGCGGCCGGCTGGACATCGTGGGTCACCTGCGCAGCAGGTCCTCGTGGACGCGGAGATTGCGGCGCAGCCCGCGTTCACCGGGTGCCAGGCGGGGATCGGGCAGGGGTGCATCACCGAGAACGGGACCGTGTTCCCGTGCGTGCTCCTCCCTGTCCCTTGGCGAACGTTCGGGAGCGTCCCTTCGCGCATATCTGGCGGGAAGCTCCCGGCTGCAGCAGCGTGACGTCAGCCTGCCTCGCCCACATTGCCGCCCGCGCCGGCACACCCAGACCGTTGTCACGAACTCTCGCACTGCGCTCCACCGGGTCGAGGAGGATCTCGATGCGCCCTTCCCCTTCCTGGAGCACCCCCCTTCGCACGGCCGCGTCGATGGAGTCGGCCGAGTTCTGGACGTACTCTCGGTAGACGGAGAGCGGATCGACGTACATCGCGGTGCTAAGAAGCTCGACGATGTCCTTGCCGACGACCAGGCTCTCTGCGTCCACGGGTCGGAGCGGACCGGGCGCCGCGCCTTTCTGAGCTCGCCCGCTGAGCGGGACCATGACGTGGGCGCTCATGCGACGACTCCAACGGCCACGTGAGTCGCGGCACGGCGGGCGATGCTGCCCCGTGCAAGACTGCTCTGACGCGGGGTCGGCGCTTGGTCGTCCGCATCCCGCGGAAGGACCTCATCGTCGTCGAGTCCCGCGTCCTCGACCCGCACGTCGTTAGAGAGCCGACTCGCGTGGTAGTCGAGGAGACTCCCGCTGAGTCCCTTCGCCTTGCTGTTGATCACACTGAAGATTTCAAGTTCCTCGCGCTCACTGAGCCCCACGAACGTCATGAATGGAAGCATTACGTCCAGATCAGCGATCTTGCCCAGCCGGTGCTGGCAGTCGACCTGAGACAGCGGCTTTCCACAATCCGTGCGGATGACGAGGACGGCGGACCCACCAGGCGCTTGTGAGATCTGCCATGGCGAGTTCTCGGACTCTGAGGAAGGACGAAGATTGAAAGCAAGAGGGATCGTCGTGCTGCCGGGCTTCTTGATGTAGCGCCGAAAGTCGGCGCTATGGGCCGAATTGAATCGGCGCCGACCAGGAACTCGCGAGCATGCGCAAGCGGAACCCCTCCCCCCCCCCCGAGACCCCTTTTTACCAAACCATCCGTGAACGCTCCCGAACAGGCAGCCATCGGTGATCGGACCGTGTATGTTTTTGTGTATGTTTCTACCCCCGCAAACCGCATCAAAAGGTGTTTCGGATGCAGCAGGGTCCATCGAAAAAGCTAGTAATTCCGCCATCTTGCGCATTCTCGATGATGAGTTGACTTAGATGGGGTTCAGGGGGTCGCCGGTTCAAATCCGGCCGTCCCGACTATAGAAGACAAGGGGGTCCCGCAACGGCTTCCGTTGCGGGGCTTTTTGCGTTCTCTTGTCCTGCCGCGACCACGGCATCGCGTCTCCAAGGACCATGCGGCTTCAGGAAAAGTGGGCCCAGGGCACGCTCAGAAACCGATCATAGCCCGAAGACGTGTTATCTTAATCTTACGAATGGCAGTTTACAGGGTTGACGAATCCGCAGACGACACGTACAATACCGTTCGTAATCGGCCAACGGGCGATAACGCGGTACGCGACGCGGCCGAATCAAACGTTTCTCGCCATGGAGGGAGCCATGAATGTAGCGGTGATAGTGGGGAAGCAGGCAGGGAAAGTCGTGCTTACGGGACAGATGCGTGCCGCTGACGTCGTGACTTACCTGCGGAACGGCACGCTTGCGGTGAATCCCGAGGCACAGCGCTCGCTCGCCAAGGGGGCGTCCAAGGGCCAATCCACGCGAGAACTGATCGAAGGCGATCGCGTTCACACTTCCCCACGCATGATGGAAATCGTGAAGTTTTACCACCGTGTGATGGACAACACAGAGAAGCAGAGCGCTGTAGAAGGTTTTCTGGGGGCCGTTCAGTTGGCCATTCCAGAAGGGTTTAGCCGGGCACGCTTCGTCCGGTTCACCCCCGGTCCGGCATCAGCCGACAGCTACAGCGTGGGAAAGTTCCGCGATGCTCTCGGCCCTTACGGTTATGCTGGAATCCTTGAAATCAGCGCTGATCTTGGCGAGGAAGCCCTGCACATCGCGGATGGCCAGGGCCGCTGCGTCGGATTTCTTTCTCTTGAGCGGAAGGTCGCACTTGACCTCGATCGTGCACGCAAAGCGTTGCGGAAGACGGAGAAGCGCGGAGACGATGCCCGGCGAGAGCGCCAAGTCGTCACGGATCTCGAAGCGGTGATGGCCCGGATCAGGACGTTTCTCTCCAAGACGATGATGCCGTTCGTGGTGTACGCGGCGGATATCGCGGAGGATGGTGCTGTTGCCGGGATTCCGGTGGAGGCCGAACGCCGGTTGTACATCGAAGGGAACGCCCTGAACAGCCGTGCGGCGCAGGAGGACATGCTGAAGTTTGAGCACTTTAGCCCCGTGATTCTCCTCCTTCAGCAGATGCGCATGGAGCCGCAGTTCGCGTGGATGAGCCAGGACCATATCGAGGAGGATTCGAAGTCGCTGGGCAGCACCAGTTCCAAACTTTTCACGCTCTCCACCCTGGTGCAGGCGTTCAGCCGTTCGGCGGTGAACCACACGCAACCCATCAAAGAAGCTGAGCGCGACCTAGACATCATGCGCACTCGTGAGGACTTCGTGCGCGCCTTCTGGACCTACGTTTCCGACATCTTCGGTTCCTATTGGATTCCCTCGACGGAGCAGTCGGTGGGCGAGCGCGTCGCCTACCTTCGGGACCGAAGAGACGAGCAGAACGTGGCTTTCACCGCCGTCTTCCTGCAGGCACTCGGGAAGCTGGGTTACAGGATGGGTCAGGATGCGGAATGGAGCGTCGATGCGACCGATCTCGAGCGGCTAGATGCGCTCGCCCCGGGCACGGTGAGCTATGTCGCCCGGAACGGAGAGGGGCCTGATGGCTATGACCCTGCTTGGACGGGTGCGCTGATGAAGCCGGCCGGCGAAGGGCGCTGGGTGTTCAACAATGTATCCGACTCCGTGACGAAGACATATACGACGCTCTGTGCCCACATGGGGCTCCCGGTCAGCGTCGCAACCAGCGAGGCGCAGGACGTCTAATCCCGCTCTCCTCGCGCTCTCGCCCCGAGGCGCGACGGGCTTGAATAGGAGCAGTGAGGGGAGGAGGAGTTCCGCGTGGAGGCGGCTGACGAGGCGGTGTACGCGCGTGGGGCAACCCTCGCACCTCAAAATCAACAGATGCAGGAGTAGGTCCGATGGCGCTGGAAGACGACGCGGGCATCTCGCAGGAAGGTGGCACCGAAGCGCCGAGAGAACCCGCCCCGGGCGCGCCCGCCGCCCATCCGCTCTCCGCCCCTGTTCGGTTGCCGGCGCCTGAGGAACTGGAGGTGCGTCTGGTGAACGCCAGCAACAGTGAACGCCTAGACGAATACAACGTTGACTTCGCAGTGATGCTCGGGTGCGCGATGCTGTTCGCGGGTAGCCTGCTCAGTTTGGTGGTGGCGGCAGCGCTCCAGAAGGACGGATTGGACAGCAGGGGAATCGTCGTCCATCTGGTCGTCGGCGCCATGCTGCTCATCCCGACCACCATCTTCGGATACTGGGCACACATTTTCCGCGCCCGGTACAGGCGCGCGAGGTCTGGCGGGCACATGCCGCGTCAGTGAATTACTCCGGCTACCCGGCCCCTCCACGTCACAGCGGCGCCCGTAAACATGGGCACCGCTGTTGTGTTTGGTACCCTGAATTCTAGATAGCACTGCTGGCTCTCAGATCAACGTTCCAATGGATTACTCGCGCTGATGGAGTACGGGCCTCACCCTACGCCTGCTCGCTGCAGCCGCTGTGGAGTCCAGACCCGCTGGCGATACTGCTCCAGCAAGTAATCGGCGAGGAGGACAATGTCCTTTGAGGTGTTCTGCAGATCGTTCCACTTACGCGGGGTGTCCGGGAAATCCCAGTGCCCCGAGGTCCAGCGGCACACCTCGGCGAGGGGGGTCAGGTCGGCGCGGAAGGCGGCGGCCTCCGCTGGGCCGGCATCTAGGTAACGATCGGCGATAGCGTCCATCACAAAGCCCATCGCCACGATTCCCACACCGTGCATCAGCCGGGAGTGGCGCGGCTTCTGACCCCACGCCTTCTGGAACACCTCGGCCGCGGCGCTCCAGAACGCCTTGAGGACGGCCAGCATTTCGTCGATGTCCCCGCGGCCGGTGTGGGGGTCGCGGAACCGGTGGAGGGCGCCTTCGTGAAGGCTGTTTTCCAGCATCCGCAGGATGGAGTTGTCCTTGACGACACCCTCGGGGTTGGTGGGCGTCTGGATCATCCCGCGGAATGGCGAGTTGTGGTCCCGGTTCAGCCGCTCCAACAGAAGCGCGGGAAAGCGCCGGCGCTGGAGCGCGCCCGGGAGACGCGACTCCGTTCCGGGGAGGAGCTCGTAGATCAGCCCCTTGGGAAGCGGCTTGGTGGCGTTCACCAGTATGAACTGCTCCACCTGCTCTTGCTGGTCGTCGGTGATAAAGGCGGTGACGCTGATAGGGAAGCGATCCACGCGCGCCTCGCGGATGGCGGCGCAACGCTGCTGCCCGTCCACCACCCACCCTGGCTTCGTCTCGTCGGGAAGCGTCGGGTCTACTGGGATAAACAAGAAGCCGAAGCGGCTGTCGCCGGATGCGGCCGACGGGATGTCCACCGGCTCGAAGCGGACGCGGCGGTCGAAGGCGACTACCACAGAGTTAGGGATCAGGGGGCGCTCCGATTCCAGGTACCCTCGGATCTCAGCGACATGCGAGATGACCTCCGGTCGCTGGTAACCGCGGATCTCCTCCCCCTCGTCGCGGTGGACGCGAGAGATCGTGGTAAAGCTGGGGAGCAGCTTCCCGTCCACGGCGAAGCTGTACAGCACCCGCTCCGGCCCCTGGCGAATCTCCAGCGCCGGGAGCCGCAGCATGGCGACCTCTCGCATCGGCCTCTCCGAGTGTGGCCCGTTCATCGTACGACGGCCAGAGCCGGCCGCCGCGTCCTCGTCCCCGCAAGCTCCTGGTGGAGCCGTTCGTACAGCACAGTCAAGTTGTGGAACCCGCGGCGCCGGTTGCGCTCCGCCCCGCGGAAGATGATCACGTGAATACCCAGTGCCCGGCATATCTCGCAAGGGCACTCCTTCCAGGGCCGCGCTTCCAACGTCTCGCGGTAGGCGCGCCTCCGGTCCGCCTTCTCGTCGTGGATGCGCTCGTATGCCAGCAGCGGCTCGAGCGCATCGTCGATCTCCGCGTGGCCGACGTCATAGTCGCGAAGGGCGCGGAGCGATGCCTGCTCGAGCGCCCGGGCCTGCTCCTGATTCACCTGCCCGGCCGCAATGCGGCGCTGGAGCCGGGGGTTGCCCTGCACCTGCGGCACCCGAAGCGCGACGTAGCTGCGCGCCATGGTGTGGTAGTTGTCGCGGGCATCCTTGAACGCCTGCAGCAGCGGCATGGTGCTGTCGAAGCTGGTGACCCCGTAGCCCTGGAACTCCAGTACGTGATCACAGCGCGTGACCCCCAGCAGATGCAGGCGCGTACCGCGATGGCGCACGGTGGAGACAGCTTCCAGGCACGCCAGGATGTCCGGAGTGCGTAGCGGCACCATCCCGCCCAGCGCGATGGCATCATACCCCATCCGCTGGAGCTTGTCGACCGCGTCCGCGTACGATGCCGGGCTCCACCCCTGCGCTACTCCCAGCGGCTCGAAGCCGCATCCCTGCGACCTGTGGGTGCGGAGAAAGTCGTCCCCCAACGCCAGGGTGATGCTTTGCCGCATCCGTGCATCGTCGAGGCGTTCTCCCAGCGGGAAGTAGTCCAGGATCACGTGATCCACCGAGATCCCCTGGTCGAACCCGCACAGGGTGTAGAACTGTAAGACCTCGTCGATCGTGAATGGCGGCTGCTCCTCTCGCACGTATGAGAAGGCTCCGCAGTCTCCCAACGTCGAGAGGCGGCGTCCACCCAGGCGCTCGTCCAAGCGCAGGAACCCCCGCACACCGAGGCGGAACAGTCGGTGACGCTGGGCGAGCGAGTACTTTCCGCTGCCGCTCCCGGAGCCGTCCACTATGGCCTTGGAGACCAGGACGCCGTCGAAGGGCGGGTCGGCGAACACCTCATGCGCGTACTGGTCATCGCGCTGGCGGATGCGGAACTCGGCCCGGGTCTCCAGTTCGAAATCGAAGCTGGGATCCACGGAGTCATGGCTGTCCGGGAAGAAGAACTTCATGAATGAACGGCGTGGAGACGGTCGAAGAGGCGCCCGAACCGCTTCTCCTCGAACGCCCACCCCATTTCGCTCCGCAGCTTGCGCAGGAGCGGCGTCTTACGAGCATCCGGGCGGGCGGCGAGCTCGGCACGAAGGTAGCCCTCCACCTCCGCTTCGGAGACGCGCCGCCGCGTGACGGGAGTGCGCGCCGGGATCGATCCCAAGATGGAGCGTAACCGTTCGTTGAGGGCGTCGGCCGACGTCTCCGACCCGCCCTGGAGGAGGAGGAGGGCCACGCGCACGTTCAGCGACATGGCGGCACCGGCGAGCGGCCCTCCGCTCCCCTGCAGGCGCCAGTCGAAGTGCAGGAAGTTCCGCTCCAGCCCGGGGAGCCCCCTGCACCCGGCGGAGACGAGCACCAGGCGATCCTCCTCGTCCAGCGCACCCGCCGCAGCGGCTAGGTCGGCGCGCATAGCGTTGAGGTAAGTCGACGACGCGACCACCCACACGGCGGCCCCAGGGTCAGTGCGCGCGAGCGCCTCCACGGTGCGCGGAGCGCCGGGCTGCGGCCCCTCCCACTCCGACACTCCCCGCCACCACGCTTCTACCCCCTGGGCATGGGTGCCGCCGTCGCCCGATCGCCACACGGCGTCAGGATTCCCACGGGAGAAGGTGGCAGAGTAGGGGCGCACCGGCGCGTCGGCTGGCACCAGGCCATACCCGGCGGAGCAGACCCACAGCCGCGCATCCATCCCGCGTGCGGTGGCGGCGGCTGGAAGCTCGCACCCCTTCTGCCAGTGGTCGCCTGCATACAGGTCGCACAAGGGAACGCGGGGCTCCTCCACGGCCGAGGCAGCGAGTGCCGCGAGCCAGCGGGCGAGACGCTGGCCTGGCGCGTCGGCCGCGTATGAGCGCAACTGGAGCGCCGACGGGGCGGCGTGCCGCTTCCGCTTGGTGCAGGTGAGCACCACGTTCACGCGCGGCACCGTGTCCATTACTCCGCTGCCTCCGGCCCGCGATACACGCACCCGGAGGTGCACGTCTCCCGCACCGCTACACGGCTAAGACCCGGCAGAGCCGCCGCCACCTCGTTCCAAATCCACTGCGCCAGGTTCTCACTGGTGGGGTTCTCCAGCCCGGCGATCTCGTTCAGGTAGTTATGATCCAGGCGGTCGTAAGTCGCCTGGAAGGCGGCCTTAATGTCGGAAAAATCCGCCACCCACCCGAGCACCGGGTGCACGGGGCCGCGCACGTGGATGCGCACGCGGAAGCTGTGGCCGTGCAGGCGCGCGCACTTGTGCCCGTCCGGGACGTTGGGGAGCCGGTGGGCCGCCTCGAAGGTGAACTCCTTGAAGATCTCCATGTGCTTACCGTATCCCCGCCACTTTGTGGGTCTGAACGGAAAGCCTCCAAGGCGGACCGAGTTCCATCACCGCGCGGATCGCCTCGGCGTAGTTAGGACCCGTCCCGGGAAGGTCCACCGGCTGAAGGAAGTAATGGCCGAAGTGGGTGTCAGTTGCCATACGCCGCACCGCGTCCACGTCCGGCGTAATCCCAGGTGTCGCGGTGCCGGTGAAGAGGAGCTTGAGCTCGTTCCCTTCGCGCTGCGCGAACCGGGGCTGCTTGGGGCTCACCGTCAGCCAATCCAGCAGCGCGCGGTCGACGGGACGGGATCCGTTGGATTCCATGCTCACCCGGTAGCCGCGCGCGCGCAACGCCCGGGAAAGGGGCGCATCGAACTGGAGGGACGGCTCGCCTCCGGTGACCACCAGCAGCAGCCCCGGCCGCTCGCCCCCGAACCCGTCCTCAGCGGCGGCGCGTACCAGCGCTAGCGTACCCTCCACGTCTACGGTGTGCTCGGCCTTCGCCCAGTCCGTGTCACACCAGGGGCACACCTCCAGGCCCAGGTTGCACCCGGCGAAGCGCAGGAACACCGCCGGGGTCCCCGCCTGCGCTCCTTCCCCCTGAAGCGTGGGGAACACCTCCTTGACCCCATACTTGCGAACTCCGTTCCAGACAGGGGAGGGGCTCGCGGATCGGAGGACTCGGGGCGAGGCGGCGCTCACCACGTGACCACCGCGGATTCAGCCATCACTTCCCTCCAGTACCCGGCATCCTCGTAAACTGTAGGGTCGTCGAACCCAGCCTGAGCGATGGCCCATGCGCGCTCCACGCAAGTCCCGCAGCGCCCACAGTGGTCCGCCCCGCCCTGGTAGCAAGACCATGTCTCCGCGAGCGGCACTCCCAGCCGCCGGGCATCGCGGGCGATGGTCACCTTATCCGCGTCCAGGTACGGTGTACTGAGCTCGATGTGTGTGCCCAGAGACGCGTTCTGCATCTCTTGGAAGAGTTCGATGAAGTTACGACGGCAATCCGGGTAGATGGCGTGGTCGCCGGAGTGCACGGCCGCGGCTACCCGAACCGCGTCCTCGCTGGCCGCGACGGCAAAGGCCGCGGCCAGCATCAGCGCATTGCGGTTCGGCACCACAGTGAGCTTCATCGACTCTGCCTCGTAGTGCCCCTGGGGCACGGGCACCGCTTGGTTTGTGAGCGCTGAGGTGGCGAGGAGGTGGGTAACGCTCGTGAGGTCCACCACATCGTACGCGGCGCCGAAGCGCTCCGCGGTGCGCCGCGCGTAGTCCATCTCCTTGCGGTGCCGCTGCCCGTAGTCCACCGACAGCCCGTGCAGGGCGAACCCTTCGGCCGCCATGCGGTAGAACAGCGTGGTGCTGTCCAGCCCGCCGCTCAGCAGCACAACAGCCCTGGGCTTCATCTCGCCTCCTTCACGCGGATCCGTTGAAGAGCTTGAGTTGCTCCCTTCCTGCCGAGTCGAGCGGTTCGACGCGGTTCGCGTACTCGCGGGCCTGCTCCAGCTCGGACGGGGTGAAGACCCGCTGACGATCACGAAAGGTGTGGCCGCCGGGCACTACTCCCTCGCGGCGCCAACGCCAAAAGGTTTGCCGTGACACACCTAGCGCGTCCGCAACCTCATTGGCTGTGAGATAGACCGCCCCCTGGATCTCGATGGGCATGCCGGTCCGGGTTGTAAAGGGACGAAGTTGCACGGCGTTGCATAGCGTCACCCTATGTAACGTCGAGTAACATGTACACGCCCCTTCTTCCCTGCAATCCTGCGGCGGTTGTTCGGGATAGAAAGGCCACCTAACATCTGGGGAGAGCGCTTAGAGCGGTGGCGCTCAGGCGAGGCCAACGTGTCGGACCCCTGACGTGCCTACGGCGTGCACTTGCTGGCGTGTTCGAGTCGCAAGAGTCCCGTGGCGCCAGATGCGAGACTTGGTCATCGGCGTTCTGGCGCCGGTTTTTCTTCGGTGATAGATTGATGTCCCGCTAGTCTCCGCGGGCCGCGGGGCGGTCCACCCGGTATACCAATTTTTCGACGGGGAAGCAGATGAGCAACGTGACAGCGAAGGAGCAGACGTGGGTCGAGATGCTGGGGTGGCTCGCGGACGCGCCTCTCTTCATCGACCGGAACCAGATTGGGCGCTTCTACGACGCCGTCATCCGTCCCGAGTTCGAGACGGACGCGGTCACAGTCGAACTCTCGGAGGAGAACATCCGCCAACTCAAACTGAGCGCAAAGGCGGGTGCGGAGTTCGACCTGGGCGGTCTGGCGAAGCTGCTCACATATTTCCCAGGACTCAAATTGACCGCGGAAGCGGGGGCTGAGAACTCCGAAGAGAATAAGCGCGGAATCACGCAGACCTCGCAGACCCGTGTGATCTCCAACCCTCAGCGACAACTTGAGCACTTGATCTTCCACTACCTATCCAAGCACGTGGACCGCCTGCGCCTCGTGAACGATCCGGCTCAGGATTGGTGGCGCATCCCCGCTGAAGTGAAGCTGGTTCCTCGCCAGTTCGTATTCCTCGACCTTCATGGCGAATCGGAAGCGGGTGAGGGAAAGGGTACCCGGCTGATCCCGACTGCGGCGGAGTTCGAGAACGGCAAGATCATCCAGTTGTATGACAAGCTGATTCACCGGCTCGGCAAAAAAGCGGGGAGTGTTCCGATCCGCTACCCGGAGAAGTCGACGGGTGAAAAACCGCTCAAGGAGAGCCGGAGGGAGTACTGGGCATGGTTCCAGACCCACTTCAGCGCGGTGCAGGCCATGGAAGTCGTGGAAGAGGCGGCGTCCGACAACGGGCGGATCCGCTGGGTCGACTACCGCCTGCCGCTTGACGAGCACGGCGATACGCTCCACCTGCACGTGGCGCCCGCCTGCGAGTACGACACGGGGACCTTCGCCTACAACCTCATCAAGCGCGGGTTCAAGCACGGCATCCGGCTGGTGGGGACACTAAAGTCCGAGCCGGACATGAACGTGCTGGCTATCTACGACAAGTGACCCGGGTGGAGGGCGCGGGGGCAGGCGGATGATGTAAGCGGCAGACGATTGCCGCGGCGAGGCCTTTGCTTATTTTCGTTGTCCTCAGCGGATGAAGCGGCGGGGCTGGCGCAGGAGGTCCGCCGTCTACTGTCGGCCACCCGCCTCCAGACTGCCGGCCCATTCCGCCACTTTGCCGTTTCGGACGGTGGCTTTGCGGAGTGTGGGGCGCAGATCGAACTCGAGCGCGCCGGTTGCACGCTTGGCTAGGTCGCGAGCGGCGTCGCCTAGGCGGCGGTGCTCCGCGGGCGTAGCGTCCTCCACCATCAGCTCCTCGGTCCGGCCGAAACCGCCCTGCGTGAATTGGCGCTCCCCGGCAGGGCGCTGGGGGGGGTCAACAGCAGCTTCGCGTAGAGGTGGCCTAGGAAGCGGAGATCCGCGTGAGCTTCGCTAAAGCGCCCACCCGATCCGTAGCGCGTGGCAGCGTTCGACTCCGGCGCCCGGACAAGTGGAAGCCTCCATCGCTTCAGCGGTGGGAGGCTTTCTTTTTGAACTCGGAAACTCCGTGCGGGTCTTCTATCCTTCGCGCGCGAGGCGGCGGAACTCGGTGGGGGTGGCGCCGGCGCAGTGGAGGAAGGTGCGGTAGAAGGCGCGGGGGCTTCCGAAGCCGGCCAGTCGCGCGATCTCGCCGGTGGAGAGGGAGGTGGTCGCGAGGAGCTCCTGGGCGCGGCGCACCTGGAGCTGGCGGAAGGCTTCGGCGGGGGAGCGGCCGGTGGCGGCGCCGAACTCCCGCGTGAGGCGCTCGCGCGAGAGGTCCAGCATCCGCGCCATCGCTGCCACGCGCGGTGCGCGGCCGGCGCGAAGGCAGTGCTCCATGAACTCACTCATCAGCGCGTTCCATTCCTCGGCGCTCCGCGGAACCGCGCCGCTCGCGGGGGGCGCGGAGGGCGGGATCGCGCGCGTTTCCGCCGATGCGCGCCGGGGCGGCGGCGCAGCGGGCGGCGGGGCACAGAGGCCTCCGTCCATCACGGCCGAGGTGGACCGCGCAGAAAACTGGTCACAAAATGTCACTTGTCGCATCCAGGCGGTTGGCGCATCCTGGGACACAGGACGGCGGACACTCGATTGTGTTTCGCCCGACGACTGCAACGTACATACGGACGAACGGTGGCGCAAAGGATTCCGTCCCGCGCGATGCCGCCGCCGTCCGGCCAGCGACCATCCCCCCGCACTCCCGTCCCAGCGCCCACGCATCCCCCGGGCGCAGGACGCGGTGCTCGCCGTCCCCAGGCGCCGGAATCGTGGGGGCGCGGGCGACTCATCATGACCGGTCCTCATGTGCCCACCCGCCAGCCAGACTGATCCACGCTTCCCATCCAACGGAGAGGACGAGGTGCGGACGCTGGTCGCCGCCAGCGTGCGCCTGTACCGCGACGGCATCAGCCAGGGCCTTCAACGCAGCCCCGGGGTGCGCGTGGTGGGGACGGCGGGCGACGCGCGCGAGGTGCTGGCCTGCGTGGAGCAGAGCGCGCCGCACGTGGTCCTGCTGGACGTGTCCATGCCGGGGGCGCTGCAGCTGGTGCACGACATCCCCCACACGGTGAAGGCGGTCGTGTTCGCGGTGGACGAAGAGCACGAGGACACGGTGATGGCGTGCGTGGAGGCGGGGGTGGCCGGGTGGGTGGGGCGCGACGGATCGCTGGAGCACCTGGCGCGCGCGGTGCTGAGCGCCGCGCGCGGCGAGCTGGAGTGCTCGGCGCGGGTGGCGGCGCTGCTCTCCAACCGTGTTGCCGCGCTGGCGCGAACGGGTCGCGCGGCGCCGCCGGGGGTGCAGCTCACTCCTCGCGAGGCCGAGGTGGCGGAGCTGATCAGCCGCGGGCTCACCAACAAGCATATCGCTCGCACCCTGGCCCTGCAGCCCGCGACGGTGAAGAACCACGTGCACCACATCCTGGAGAAGCTGGACGTGCCGACGCGGGGCGAGGCCGGCGCCCTGCTGCGCACCCTGCAACTGTCCGGGTCCGGCTCGCGCTACTGAGCTCGATCCACCATCGCCGGTTCACGCGATCCACTTCGGGCCGCCCTCCACGTCGGGGGGCGGCCCGATGACGTACTGCTGGCGCGTGATACCATTTAGAGGAGATCGGTCTGCATCCTGAACAGCTTTGTCTCACGCGGAGGCGCGGAGACGCAGAGAGAGAACGACAGAGATAACCTTTTTGCGGTTCTCTCTGTGGCTCCGTGTGAGCCATGCAGTCGCTGTTTCCTCCCGCGTCTCCGCGCCTCCGCGTGAGACTTCCCCGCCCGCGATCCACTATCCCCCTGGAACCGTGGTCTAGATCCAACGGTTCAGGCGCTTCGTTCACTTGGACGAGCCCGATGCAGGAGGGCGCGCGTGCGGCCATCGCGGATGCGTACCACGCGTGCCTCACGTGGTGGGGGCGGGCGGGGCGCAAGTGTCCCGGGGGTGCGGGCCGCGGCGTGCACCCTCACCCCCACCCATCGGCCCATTCGCGGAGGGGGCGCCGCGCGCATCCTGTATGGGCGGCCGGGATGCCGCCCCAGGCCACGCCTCTCCAGGAGCCTCCCCCTGATCCGTGTCGCCCTCGCGGTTGAGCCGCCGGTGCTGCGGGACGTGCTCCGCGAGATACTGGCCCAGGCGCCCGACCTGGTGCTGCTGGACGGCGCGTCCGTGGACGACACACGAGAGATCCCGGCTCAAGCCGACGTGGTGGTGATCACCGACCCATCCCCCGAGAACGATACGGTCCCCGCCCTGATGCTCTACCGCTCCCCCCGCACGCGGGTGCTGGCCCTGTCCGGCGACGCCCGCCACGCCTTCCTCTACGAGCTTCGCCCGCACCGCACACCGCTGGGTGAGCTGGGGCGGGAGCGCCTGCTGGCCGCGGTGCGCGCCGCGGCGCCCGGGGAGGCGCGGTGAGCACACACGCGGCGATCGCGAGCGCCATGGAGGCGGTGGTCCGCCTGCTGAGAGCCAGCTACGACCCGGCCGAGTTCAACGGCGCCGTGCTCGACTTCCAGGTCTACGTATCGGACGACTTCAACCATCCCATGGAGCAGGGGGTGTCGCTCTTCCTGTACCGGGTCTACCACAACGGAGGCGCGCGCAACCCGGCCGGCCGCACGCTGGACGGGCGCCGCCAGCGCACCCGGCTGCCGGTGGACCTGCACTTCATGGCCACGGCGTGGGCGCGCAAGGCGTCGCTGCAGCACGAGATCGCGGGGTGGATGATGCGGGTGCTGGAGGACAACCCCGTGCTTCCGGCCGGGCTCCTCAACTCCTACCGCCCGGGCGTGTTCCAGCCCGAGGAGACCGTCACGATCTCCCTCACCGACCTGTCGGTGGAGGACACCTTTCGCATCTGGGAGGTGATGATCGACCACGCGTACCAGCTCTCCGTGCCTTACGTGGCGCGCACGCTGGACCTGGAGTCGACCCGCTCCGACGCGCTGTTCGGGCCGGTGCAGGAGCGCGAGTTCGGGATGGGCGTGCTGGAGGAGGCGTTTCCGTGAGCGGCGCGCTCGCACCCCGCATCCGCGTGCTGGAGCGGACGCGCTCGTTCTCGCCGCTGGGGATCCGCTTCTGGGATGCCGCCTTCGACGTACCCGTGACCGATTCGCTGCGCGTGTTCGCGTGGCTGGCGGGGGGCGGCTTTCCCCCCGTGCGCGCGGTGCGCAGCGGGTCGGGCGTGTACTCCTTCCCCGCCCTTCCCGGCCGCCGCGAGCAGGAGCTTCCGGCGGCGGACGAGGAGCACCCGGAGCTGGCCGGGCCGCCGCAGGAGTACGCCATCGCGGTGGACGACCCCGCCGGGCGCTGGCTGCCCACCGCCTTCTCGGTGACGCTGCCGCTGGGCTACCGGGGCGAGTTCCTGGGCGCGTCGGCGGCCAGCGTGCCGGGGCCCGCGGGGCGCGCCTACCTGTTCTCGTCGCCCGCGCGGCCGGTGCCTGCCAGCGCCGCCACCGTCCGCGCCGACCTGTGGGACGCGGAGCTCGAGCGCCCCGCCGCGTGGGCGGTGCTGCGCGCCACGGTGGAGGGCGTGACCCACACGGCCGTGGCCGACGAGGAGGGGCGCGCGCTCCTGGTGCTCCCCGTTCCCTCGGTGGACCGGCTGCGGCTGGGCTCGCCTCCCGGGAGCGGGCAGGGCGCGCCGGCGGGGAACCGCTGGCCGGTGTCCGTGGAGGCGTGGTACGAGCCGGGGGCGCTGCGCTTCCCGTTCGCAGGCTGCACGGACGTGGACAGCGCGTGGCCGGAGCGCCCCTCGATCAAGAGCGTGCTGGACGAGCAGCGCGCCGCGCAGCTCTGGCAGGAGGATGGACAACCGCCGGTGGACGACCACACGGCGGAGCTCGTGTACGGCGAGGAGCTGGTGCTCCGCACCCTGGCGGCCGGCGGGGCCGCGCTCCTCCCTCGCCTGTGGATCTCCGCCGCAGCGTCGCCCCCGTAACCCTGGAGAGCAGAAGATGCCCGAATACCTTGCCCCCGGCGTGTACGTGGAAGAGACCAGCTTCCGCGCAAAGAGCATCGAGGGGGTCAGCACCAGCACCGCCGGCTTCGTGGGCCCGGCCCGCTACGGCCCCGCCGACGGGCTTCCCGAGCTGGTCACCAGCTTCGCCGAGTTCGAGCGCGTCTTCGGCGGGCTGGACCGCCTGGAGTACGTGGGCGAGACGGAGCGCGCGCACAACTACCTGGCGCACGGCGTCCGGAACTTCTTCGACAACGGGGGCAAGCGCCTCTACGTGTCGCGCATCTACGCCCTGCCGCAGGCGGAGGACGACCAGCCGCTCGTGGGCGACGACCTGGCGCTGGCCACCTCCGGTGGGCGCGCCACGGCGGTGATCGGCGACCTGACGCTGCGGGCCCGCTACCCCGGGCGCGCCGGCGACTGCCGCGTCTCGTTCGCGTTCCGCGTGGGCGGCAACGTGCTGGCCACCGACCGCGACCCGGTGAGCGGCGTGACCTTCAACGTGCTTCGCGGGGTGAACCCCGACGACGTGGTCTACATCGCCGACCAGGGGAGCCCCGCCGGGGTGACGCCGGCGGGCGGGATGCTCTTTCGCGCCGAGCGCTACTTCGACGACGTGCTGGGGCGCAGCAACTGGCGGCTGCACCCGGGCGACGGGAGCGGCGCGTGGGACCTGGCTACGCTGGTGGCCGAGGGCACCGGGCGCGACAGCGTGCACGTGGTGAGCGTGAGCGTGGAGGTCACCTTCGTGGACCGCGTGGGGAACGTGCTGCGGCGCGACACCTTCGAGAACCTGGGGCTGCACCCGGAGGGGCGCCGCTCGGTGGGCACCACCTTCGCCGCCGACATCCCCAACCGCGCCCAGTCGCTGCGCACGCCGGTCACGTTCGAGTTCGCCCCCACGCTCAACGAGGGCGCGGAGGTGGCCCGGCTGCTCCTGGACCAGCTCACCCCCGCCGTGGGAGCGGACGTGCCGGCGGCCAGCGGGCAGACGTTCGAGGTGGCGCTCACCGGCGGGAGCGACGGGTACCGTCCCCTTCCCGAGCACTACGAGGGCGACGACACCGACGTGCGCCACAAGACGGGGCTGCGGGCGCTGGAGGACGTTTCCGACATCTCCATCGTGGCCGCGCCGGGCTACTCGGCCGGCGGCAACGTGGACGACGACGCCCGCGCCGCTACCCAGGCCGTGAGCAACGCGCTGGTGAGCCACGCCGAGCGCATGCGCTACCGCATCGCCGTGCTGGACAGCGCCAACGACCAGGCGCTGGCCGACGTGCGCGCGCAGCGGGCGCAGCTCGACTCCAGCCACGCCGCCCTCTACTACCCCTGGGTCCGCATCCTGGACCCGGTGACGGACCAGGAGATCGTGCTCCCCCCCAGCGGCTTCGTCGCCGGGATCTACGCGCGCAACGACGTGGAAAAGGGGGTGCACAAGGCCCCCGCCAACGAGGTGGTGCGCGGTGCGCTGGGCTTCGAGATCTCGCTCAACAAGGGGCAGCAGGACGTGCTGAACCCCGAGGGGATCAACTGCTTCCGCTTCTTCGAGGGGCGCGGCAACCGGCTGTGGGGGGCGCGCACCATCAGCAGCGATCCCGAGTGGAAGTACGTGAACCTGCGCCGCTACTTCGCCTTCCTGGAGCGCAGCATCGAGCGGGGGACGCAGTGGGTGGTGTTCGAGAACAACAGCGAGCCGCTGTGGGCCAACGTGCGGCGCACCATCGAGGACTTCCTGTACAACGAGTGGAAGCAGAACCACCTGATGGGCGACAAGCCGGAGACCAGCTACTTCGTGAAGTGCGACCGCAGCACCATGACGCAGAACGACTTCGACAACGGCCGGCTGATCTGCCTGATCGGCGTGGCCCCGGTGCGCCCCGCGGAGTTCGTGATCTTCCGCATCGGCCAGTGGACGGGCGACCGCAAGGCGTGAGCACCGGGCCCGCGGCCGCGCGCCCCCGCGCGGCCGCCCCGGACCCCTGATCCGCGCAGCACACCCCCGCGCGAGGCAATTCGCAAGGAGAGCCAACGATGGCCGTAGAACGCGAGCGTCCCTACAACCAGTTCAACTTCCGGGTGGTGATCGAGAACGGCCCCGACGCGGCCAGCACCCGCGCGGCGTTCCAGGAGGTGAGCGGACTGGGGATGGAGATCACCGTGGCGGAGTACCGCGCGGGGAACTCCAAAGACAACGCCCCCCTCAAGATCACCGGCACCTACAAGGTCCCCGACGTGACCCTGAAGCGCGGGCTGATCGGCGACCTGGAGACGCTGTACAACTGGATCAGCGAGGTGCGCGACGGAAGCCAGACGGCGCTGCGCACGGTGACCATCGAGCTGCAGAGCGAGGACCACACGCAGACGGTGCAGGCGTGGAAGCTCACCAACGCGCGGCCCACCAAGTACACGGGCCCCTCGCTGAGCGGCAAGGGAACCGACGTGGCGGTGGAGGAGCTGGTGCTGGCCGCCGAACGCATCGACCTCGAGTAGGCGGCACCGCTCCATGGCCACCGCCGCGCCGCGCCTTCCCGGCATCCGCTTCGAGACCGTCACCGTTCCGGCGCCCCCAGGGCTCCCCCGGATGGACGTGGCGGCCTTCGCGGGCTTCGCCGCCTCGGGTCCCGTGGGGATTCCCGTGGCGGTGGAGGACGTGGTGCGCTTCGGCGAGATCTTCGGCGGCGAGCTGCCGCTGGCGTGGGACCCCGTGCGCGGCGAGACCACGTACGCCCACCTGGCGCCGGCGGTGCGCGAGTTTTTTCGCAACGGGGGCCGGCGCTGCTGGGTGCTGCGCCTGGCGCGCCGCCCCCGCGCGGCGCGCTTCCTGGTGCCCGGCGTGCTGCGCGGGCGGGGCGGCGCCGTGGCCGGGGCGGCGTGGGCGCGCGCGTCGTCGCCCGGGAGCTGGGCGGACGCGGTGAGCGTGAACGCCACCACCCTGCGCAAGAGCCTCCCCGCCAGCGCGGTCCAGCGGGTGGCGCACGGCTTCCGGCTCCTGCGCCCCGAGACGCGCGACCTGCTGCGGGTGGACTACCCCGCCAGCGGCACGGTGGCCTTCCTTCCCCCGCGCCCCGCCCCGGACGACGCGGACCGCACCCGCGCCGAGCGGCAGGCCGAGCAGCTGCGCGCGGCTGGCGACGGCTACTGGTTCCGCTCGCTCCTTCCCGGCGCCTTTCCCGCGCAGGCGCCCGTCTCGCTGGCCTTCCTGGGCGCGGGGCGCACCCGCGCCGTCGCCGCGCTCGATTGGAAGGTGGGGAACGGGGAGGTGCGGGTGTCGCTCTCCGAGGGGCACGCGGCGGGGATCCGCCCCGGGTGCTGGCTGGTGGCCAAGGTCGCCGCGCCGCCCGCCCCCTTTCGGAGCTCCATCTTCCTGCTGGTGGACGAGGAGGAGCGGGGCGACTCGGCGCGCACCTTCGTGGTGCGGCGCGCCTGGGGGATGCTGAAGACGGGGCCCGCGTGGGGCGATGTCGCCGCCGAGCCGTGGGTGGCCTCGCTGGCCGCGGCGGAGCTGTGGGCGCGCCGCACCACCGAGTCGCTGCTGCGCGCCGCCGACGTGGCGCTGGCGCCCGGGCACCCGCGCTACTTCGGCCTCTTTCCCCCCGACCAGCTTCTTTATGAGCCGGTGGAGGAGGTGGCGCGCGGCATCGCGGGGCCCGCGCTGTGGGGCGCCGTGGAGCGGGGGGTGGCGGCGCCGCTGTGGGCCGAGCTGGGGCGCCCGCGCTTCCCGCTGGCCGCGCCCCGGCGCACCGCGGGCGACGTCTACCTTCCCCTGGGTCTGCTGGCCCTTCCCCGCGACGACCTCTTTCAGCCGGCGCAGGTGAGGAACGCCACGGCGCTGGAGCGCGACGGCCTGCACCACTTCGACGTGAATCTGTTCCTGGACGCGGCGCTCGCCGACGAGGGGGCGGAGACGCTGCTCGATACCGCCTTCCAGCGCCAGTACCAGCAGCGGCCGGGGGTGCGCCCCACGCGCATGCACGCGCTGCTCCCGGTGGAGGAGGCTTCCATCCTCGCCATGCCGGACGCGGTGCACACGGGGTGGAGCTGGCGCGAGGGGAGCGAACACGCCCCGCCCGCCGTCCCCGATGCGCCCGCGATCACCTCCGTCACCGGTCCCGATGGCGATGAGGGGGTGATGGAGGTGGCCTGGACCGCGGTCGCGGGCGCCACCGGCTACGTGCTGGAAGACTCGTCCGACCCGCGCTTCGGGCGGGGCGGGCGGCGCACGAACACGCGGAACCCAGCCGCGCGCCTGCTGCGCCCGGCGCCCTGCCCCGCGGCCACCTGGCTGCGCGTGCGCGCCGAGGCCGAATCCGGGCGCAGCGCCTGGTCCGAGAGCTGGCTGCAGGGGGTGCCGCGCGACCGCTTCCGCGCCTGTGGCGCCGCCGCTCTCCCGGCGCCGGTGCTCGATCCGGTGGCGGTGGAGGAGCAGCGATTGGCGCTCACGTGGAGCGGCCCGGGCGACGCGTTCGTGCTGGAGACTTCGGTGGAGCCGTCGTTCGGCGCGCCCACGCGGCTGTACGCGGGGCCCGCGCGGCAGTACGAGGCGTGGGCGCCGGACGGGGCCGCGTACTTCCGCGCCGCTGCGCGGCGCGGGGGCGAGGAGAGCCCCTGGTCGGCCACCGTCGCGTACGCCCCGCCGACCGCCCCCCGCTGGGAGAGCAACGCCGCCGCCGACCCCGCGCTGCTGCCCGTCCTTCACCAGGCCATGCTGCGCTTCTGCGCGGCACGCTCGGACATCTTCACCGTCATCTCCCTCCCCGTGCGCATGCGCGAGGAGGAGGCGCTGGCGCACGCGGCCGCGCTCGCCGACAGCCTGGGCGCCGGCTCCGCCGAGCCGGGCGACCAGGCGGCGCGCACCCTGTCGTTCGGCGCGCTCTACCACCCGTGGACGGTGGTGGCGCCCGCATCGTCCGGGCAGCCCACGCGCGCCATTCCGCCAGACGGCGCGGTGAGCGGCGTGCTGGCGGCGCGCGCCCTGGCGCTGGGCGCGTGGGCCGCCCCCGCCAACCAGCCGCTGGCCGGGGTGGTGGCGCTGGAGCCCCGCCTGGGCGCCGCCGCGCGCAGCGCCTTCCTGGGGCGGCGGGTGAACGCAGTGGCCCCCTTCCCCCGCGGCTTCATGGCGTGGAGCGAGGAGACGCTCTCCGACGACGCCGAGCTCTCGGGCGTGGGCGTGCGCCGGCTGCTGATCCTGCTGCGCCGCCTCGCCCTGCGCGAGGGGAACCTCTACGTCTTCCAGCCCAACGACGCCTCCTTCCGCCGCCTGGTGCAGCGCCAGTTCGACACGCTGCTGGCCGACATGTTCACCCGCGGCGCCTTCGCCGGCGCAGTGGCCGAGCAGGGGTTCCGGGTGGTGACGGACGACACGGTGAACCCGGCGGCGAACGTGGAGCTGGGGCGGCTGGTGGTGGAGCTGCGGGTGGCTCCCTCGCGCCCACTGGCCTTCCTGACCGTGCGCCTGGTGCAGACCGGCGCCGGCGTCACCGTGCAGGAGCGCTGACGTGAGCGCCTTCGACGCCTCCGACGCCGCGGCGCACCCGTTCACCGCCTTCAACTTCGAGGTGGAGATCCAGGTGCCCGGCGTGGCGGACAAGCTGTGCCACGCCGCGTTCAGCGAGGTCGACGGGCTGGAGATGAGCATGGAGCCCAAGACGATCCGCGAGGGCGGGCGCAACGCGGGGCCGGTGCACATGGCCGGGCCGGTGGACTTCGGTCAGCTCACCCTGAAGCGCGGGATGACGGCCAACGTGGACCTGTGGCGCTGGTTCGAGGCGGTGAGCGCCCCCGGCGGCGGCGGCCTGCGCGGCACCGCCAGCGTGGTGGTGATGGGCGGCGACCGCACGGTGCAGATGCAGTTCCGGCTGGAGGGGTGCCTGCCGGTGAAGCTGAAGGCGCCGGCGTTTTCGGCCAAGGATGGGCAGTTGGCGATCGAGGAGATGCAGGTGGCGTATGAGGCGCTGCGGCTGCTTTAGGGGCGGGGAATGGGGAATCGGGAATAGGGAATAGGGAATAGGGAGGACGATGCCGAACGCAAAGGAACGGGCGCTGGCCAAGGCGGTGCTCACGGAGCTGTGGCCGGGGAGCGACGGGGCGCTCAAGGAGCAGAACAAGGACGGCGGGGAGCCACGCAAGGTGGTGGTGCAGTTCAACCCCGAGACGCTCAAGGTCTCCTTCAGCAACCAGAACGCGGGGGGAAGCCAGCCCGGCGGCTCGTCCACGCAGTTCGTGGGCAAGGGCGCCACCAAGCTTTCGCTGCAGCTCTGGTTCGACGTGCAGCTTCCCCTCCCCGCCGGCGCGGCCGACCCCGGGGGCGACGTGCGCAAGCTCACCAGCGAGGTCACCTACTTCATGACCCCGCAGGAGACCACCAAGGACGGGGAGACGGGGCTGCTTCCCCCCGGCGTCCAGTTCCAGTGGGGGACGTTCATGTTCAAGGGGACGGTGGACTCGCTGGAAGAGTCGCTGGAGTACTTCTCCGAAGAGGGCAAGCCGCTGCGCGCCAGCATGTCGCTCAACCTGAGCAAGCAGGACCTGGCGATCGAGTTCGGCGACCCCAACAAGGGCGTCACCTCGCCCGCGGCCGAGGCGGCGCGGGCGGCGTCGGGGGGCAAGGGGTCGGCGGCGCCGGGAACCCGTCCCATGCAGCCGGCGCGCGACGGCGACACGGTGCAGGGGGCCTCCTCCAAGGCGGGGGTGGGCGACTGGAAGAAGGTGGCGCTCGCCAACGGGATCGAGAACCCGCGCCTGGTGCCCCCCGGCAAGCTCCTGGACGTTTCCGGAACCGTCTCCGTCTCCGCCGCCGCATCGCTGGGGCTGAGCGGCGCCACCGCCCCGTCGCTCAAGGGGTCCGCGGGATTCTCCGCCGGTGCCTCGGTCGGCGGCTCCGCGTCGCTGGCGGGGGCGTCCATCTCCGCCACCGCATCCACATCCATCCGCAGGTGACGCCATGCCCGTGATCGTGAACGAGATGGAGGTGGTGCTGGCTCCCGAGCCCGCCTCCGGCGGCGGCGCGGAGATGCAGCCGCCCGCCCCGCCGGTCTCCCCGCGCGTCCACGCCGAGCTGCAGGAGCGCCGCACGCGCATCCAGCTCCGCCTGCTGGCGCACTGACGCCCGCGCACGACTCCCTCTCTCCCGCTTCCCGAGGACCATGCCCGACACCGGCGCTCCCGGCATCTACGCTTCCCGCCCCCGAATCTCCATCGACGGGCGCGAGGAGGCCGCGCTCGCCGCCCAGGTCCAGGACCTGTTCGTGGAGGAGACGGCGGAGGGGCTGTACCGCTGCGAGGCCACGTTCATCAACTGGGGACCGAAGAACGGCGCCGTGGGCTTCCTCTACTTCGGCCGCGACGTGCTGGAGTTCGGAAAGACGCTCAAGATCGAGATGGGGGCCGGCGATGGGGCGGGGACGGTGTTCGAGGGACGGATCACGGCGATCGAGGCGCGCTTTTCCGGCGCGCGGCCGCCCGAGCTGCTGGTGTTGGCCGAGGACCGCCTGCAGGACCTGCGCATGACGCGGCGCACGCGGACCTTCGAGGACGTGAGCGACGCGGAGGTGGTGCGCCGCATCGCCAGCGCCCACTCGCTGCGCGCGGACGTGGACTTCAGCGGGCCGACGCACCGCGTGGTGGCGCAGGTGAACCAGAGCGACCTGGCGCTGGCCCGCGAGCGCGCCCGCGCCGCCGGCGCCGAGCTGTGGATGGAGGGCGACACGCTCAAGGCCAAGCCGCGCACCGCCCGCGACGCCGGCAGCGCAACCCTCACCGTGGGGCAGGCGCTGATCGAGCTCTCCGTGACGGCGGACCTGGCCCACCAGGCCACCGGCTTCACCGTCGCCGGGTGGGACGTGGCGGGGAAGCGCGCGGTGTCGCACCGGGCCACGGACACGGTGGTGCAGGCGGAGCTGAACGGCGGCGACGCGGGCGGATCGGTGCTGCAGTCCGCGCTGGCCGCGCGCGACCAGCAGGTGGTGCACGACCTTCCCGTGAACGTGGACGAGGCGCGCGCGCTGGCCGAGGCGCACTACGCCCGCGCGGCACGCCGCTTCGTGGTGGGCCAGGGGGTGGCGGAGGGCGATGCGCGT